>QHSB01000275.1 GCA_003220335.1 Candidatus Rokuibacteriota bacterium | reverse complement strand
GACCATCCCGGCCATGGTCATGGCGATGGCGCGGCTGGATCTCCCCAGCGTCATGCTCTACGGCGGCTCGATCATGTACGGCGAGTACAAGGGCAAGCGGATGACCGTGCAGGACATCTTCGAGGCGATCGGCGCCCGCAACGCCGGCAAGATCGACGACAAGGAGCTGCACGCCGTCGAGTGCGCGTCGTGCCCGGGCGAGGGCGCCTGCGGCGGGCAGTTCACCGCCAACACGATGGCCACCGCGTTCGCGATGCTCGGCGTCTCGCCGATGGGCTTCAACGACGTCCCGGCCCCGGACCCGCACAAGGAAGAGATCGCGTACCAGACGGGCCGGCTGGCCATGGACGTGCTCCGCAAGGGTCTGACGCCGCGGCAGATCATCACCCGGAAGTCGCTCTACAACGCGATCGCCGGCGTCATGGCCACCGGCGGCTCGACCAATGCCGTGCTGCACCTGCTGGCGGTGGCGAAGGAAGCCGGGGTCAAGCTCACGATCGACGAGTTCGACAAGATCTCGCGCAAGACGCCGTTGCTCGCCGACATGAAGCCCTGGGGCTCGTTCACGGCGCCCGAGATGTACGAGGCGGGCGGCATGGGCGTGGTGGCCAAGCGCCTGCTCGACGCCGGGCTGCTGTTCGCCGACGAGAAGACCGTGACCGGCCGCACGATCGGCGAGGAAGCGCGCGCCGCGCGCGAGACCCCCGGGCAGAAGGTCGTCCACGCGCTGAGCAATCCGATCAAGCCCGAGGGCGGCCTCGTCATCCTGCGCGGGAACCTCGCGCCCGACGGCTGCGTGGCGAAGGTGTCCGGGCAGAAGAAGGACGTGCACCGCGGGCCGGCGCGGGTCTTCGACCGCGAGGAGGACTGCTTCGCCGCGGTGAAGGCGGGCAAGATCAAGGCGAACGACGTCATCGTCATCCGCTGGGAAGGACCCAAGGGCGGTCCCGGCATGCGCGAGATGCTGCACGTCACGGGCGCCATCCAGGGCGCCGGGCTCGGCGACAAGGTCGCGCTCATGACCGACGGCCGGTTCTCCGGCGCCACGCACGGCTTCATGATCGGCCACATCGCGCCCGAGGCGGCCGACGGGGGACCGATCGCGGCCCTCAAGACCGGCGACACGATCGTCATCGACATCAAGAAGCGCCGTCTCGACGCCGAGCTGTCCGCGGGCGAGCTGAAGAAGCGCCTGCGTGCCGTGAAGAAGCCGAAGCCCCGCTACACCTGGGGCGTGATGGCGAAGTATGCGCGGCTCGTTTCGAGCGCGTCCGATGGCGCCGTCACGGGGTGACCGCCCGACCGTCGGGCGCGAAGGCGTCCCGACGGCGATCAGCCCCGCGTTCCTGATGCTCCTCGCCGATGAGGATCTCGCCGGCCGCACGGTCCTCGACGTCGGCACCGGGCGCGGACGGCTTGCGCTGGCGCTGGCGCCGCGCTCCGGCCGCGTCGTTGGCATCGACCGCGACGAGGTCGCGCTGACCGACGCACGCCGCGCGGCCGCCGCCGCCGGCCTCACCAACGTGGAGTTCGTTGGCCTCGACGCCGAGGTGGGGGAGTACGGCGGCCTCGAGCCCGACGCCGTGGTCGCCCACCTCTGCATGTCCTCCGCGATCGCCGAGCGCGCCGGCCGCGCGCTGACCCGCGGCGCGCCGTTCGCGTTCGTCGCGTTTCACGCCGATCAGTGGCGCGAGACGGGTCGCCGCTCGCGCTTCGCCTGGAACGAGGACGAGGCGCGCGTCGCGCTCGAGGGCGCGGCGTTCCGCGTCGAGCACCTGTCGGTGGAGCGCGACGTGCAGGCGTTCGGCTCCGTGGAGGAGGCGCTGGCGGCGGCGATCGGGCTGGAGGAGAAGTGGCGCGCCGACGGCCGCTGGTTCCGCTACATCAAGTTCCTGGAGGAGGGCGGTCGCACGCTCACGCGCGCGCACCTGCACGTACGAGCGAGGAAGGCGTGACACTCGTCGGCCTGGCGCTCGCCCAGGCGGTGAAGGCGCGCGCGCTCGAGCTGGGCTTCGACCGGGTGGCCATCGGGCCCGCCAGGCTCGCGCACGGCGCCGCCTTCGAGCGCTGGCTCGACGACGGCTGCGCGGGGACGATGGACTACCTGCAAGAGACGCGCGCCGAGCGCCTCGATCCCGCGCGCGTGCTGCCCGGCTGCCGCTCGGTGATCGCCGTCGCGCTCAACTATGCGCGCGGCGACGAGCCCGAGTGGCGCGGCGTCGCGCGTTACGCGCGGGGCGCCGACTATCACACGGTGCTTCGCCCGCAGCTGCACGCGCTGCGCGACTACGTGAGCGCGGCGTCCGGCGCCCGCAGCCGCGCCTCCCTCGACACCAGCGCCGTGATGGAGCGCGACCTCGCGGCGGCCGCCGGGCTCGGCTGGATCGGCAAGAACACGAACCTGATCGCGCCGGGTCTCGGCTCGTACTTTTTCATCGGCCTCGTCCTCACCACCGCCGACCTGCCGGCCGACGACGCGGCGCCCGACCGCTGCGGCACCTGCACGGCGTGCCTCGACGCGTGCCCGACGGCGGCCTTCGGCGCACCCTACACGCTCGACGCCCGTCGCTGCATCGCCTACCTCACGATCGAGCACCGCGGACCCATCCCCGACGAGCTTCAGGCGCCGATCGGTGAGTGGCTGTTTGGCTGCGACGTCTGTCAGGAAGTCTGCCCCTGGAACCGCCACGCGCCGCCGGCGGGGGAGACGCTGCGCGGGCGGGCGACGCCGCCGCCGGCGCCCGAAGTGCTGGTGGGGATGAGCGACGAGGAATTTCGCGCCCATTTCCGGGGCTCGCCGCTCAAGCGCGCCCGACGGGCCGGCCTCGCCCGGAACGCCGCCATCGTCCTCGCGAATCGTCGCCGCAGCGCGTCGTAAGCCCGCCCTTCGCTTCAGTGGTATGGGCCTTGCTCTTTTCTCGGGCACACCCGCGTCGCGGGGGAAGGAGAGCATCGACATGGCCGACAACAAGCCGCAGCAGCACGAGAACAAGGACGCCGAGAGCGGCGAGCCGATCCAGCTCGACAAGGATCAGCCGCAGCAGCCGCAGCAGCCGCAGCAGCCGCAGCGTAAGCCCCAGCAGCAGGACGAGGGCAACGAGGCGGGCGGCATGAAGCAGGGCGCCGATCGTCCCCAGCAAGAGGGCGGTCAGAAGAGGTAACGACCTCCCTCAGCGGGGCGCGGCGGCGTTGGTCCTGTCCCCCAGCGCCGCCGCGTCTTCGTGTTTGCATCACCACGGCAACAAGCCACCGTTCGCCGATCGAGCTCTCCGCGCGAGGTGTAGAGTGTCCCGACGCGATGACCTCGATCGGCTGCGTGGAGTCCAGGTGCCGCGCGACGATCTTCACCGGCGCGCAGTTCTTCCGCGACATCGACGATCGCTCGTGGGATCCGGCCCGGCGGCTGGAGGATATGGACCGGCTGGGGCGTCGACGTGCAGGCACTCTCGCCGCCGCCGGTGATGTTCTGCTACTGGGTGGACGCCAAGGCCACCCAGGGCTTCGCGCGGATGCAGAACGCGCACGTGGCCGAGATCGTCGGGAGGCATCCCCGGCGCTTCGTCGGCATGGCTACGGTGCCGCTCCAGGCGCCCGCGCTGGCGATCGACGAGCTGCGCCACGCGCGCGAGGGGCTGGCTGATCGGGCTGGACCGGATGCGCCGCCACTACTTCCCGCTGATCGTCGGCAACCCGCTCGAGACCGCGCTGGCCAGCTCCACGCTCATCTTCGGCGGCGTGCTCGAGCTGGACCGCGTCGTCCTCGGCAGCGACTATCCGTTCGACATGGGTGCGGACGATCCGGTGCGGGCGGTGGAGTCGGCGGAACTGGCCCCCGCCGCGCGCTTCCTCGGGCTCCCGGCGCCATGAGGGCCACCGCGCCTTCAGCGATTGCTACATCCCCTCGGATCGAGCACCGTGAACGGCCGCTCCGTCACCAAGCCGCTCGCGACACGGCGCATGCAAGGGTCGACGCGCTGGGCACGGAGCGCCCGGTCGGAGATGATCAGGTAAGCCATCTGCCCCTGCCGGGCACGGGCCTCGAACCTCTGGTAGTCCTTGTCGTTCATGACTGGGCGGTCCAGGTTGAAGGAGAGGGCGAGGTCTTGCAGATCATACGCGAAGAGGTCGGCCGGCGCCCGTGCCAGCACGGCCCGCACCTCGTGGAGATCGGTCGTGGCATTGAAGCGCGGCGTGTCGAGGGTGACGAACACGACGCCGCCTGCCACGACGGCGATGCACGCGCCCGCGAACGCCTGTGCGCGCCACCGCCACGCCAACGTCGAATACCACCACCCGATCAGAAGCGCCGCAGCGGGGCAGAGCGCCAGGTAATAGCGGTCTCGCTGACGGCCCGACACGGCGATAAGGACGAACGCCGTGACCAGCCATGAGAGCAGCAGTCGCAGCCGTCGAAGCGTTGCCGGGTCACCTTCGCGGAGTGCTCGACGAACCGCGAAGGGCACCAGCAGCCCCCAGGGCAGCAGGACCGTCACGGCGTGAACGATGGGCTCGAAGGTCGTCCGCCAGCCCCAGACCGGCCGCCCGAAATAGAAGAGCAGCTGGTCGTTCAGGACGAAGCCCTGGACGAACCGCGTGCGCCCTCCGGACATGGCGGCCACGATCCACCAGGGCACTGCGAGGGCCGCGAGCAGGATCCAGCCCGGGATCGACACCAGCCGCTTCAGTCCGACCATCCCGTGGGTGAGGATCGTGTCGACGACGACGACGGCGAGCGGGATGAAACCAGGCGCGCCCTTGGCCAGAGACCCGACGCCGATGATGCCGTAGAAGGCCACCAGCCAGGCCCGGTCATCTCCGAACCGGGAGGCCACGTACAGCGCCATCGCGCCCGTGGCGGCGACCAGCTGCGCCATGTCGGGCATCGACGAGTGCGCCATCGAGTAGACCCCGACCGTGGTGGCGACAGTGAGGCTGGCGACCACCCCTGCGTTCGGGTCGAAGAGCCGGCGTCCAAGCCAGTACGTCAGGAGCGCCACGCCGATGGCTTCCAACAGAGAGGGCAGGACAGCCGTCCCGACGCTGACCGCACCGGCAGGCCAGGAGGCGAGCGCGATCAGCCACACCCCAAGGGGGGGCTTCATGAGATGAGGTGTTCCATCCGGAAGGCAAGACCTGCGCATGGCACTCTCCCCACGATGCGGCGATGTCACCGGCTCACCGAAGTCTTCCACGACTAGCTGAGAGAAGCCATCCGCAGCCGGCCGCACTCAGGCGCACGGCCGACCCCGATTTGCCGCAGATCTCGACGGCTGGTGTAAAATCGGGGCGTCATGGCGATCCTGAAGGTCGCGCGGCTCGGTCATCCCGTGCTTCGTCAGCCCGCCGAGCCCGTGTCTGCCGCCGATATCCGCTCCGCTCCCGTCCAGCAGCTGATCGACGACATGATCGAGACGATGCACGAGTACGATGGCGCCGGGCTGGCCGCCAACCAGGTGCACGTGCCGCGGCAGATCGCGGTGATCGAGGTGGCCAAGAATGAGCGCTACCCCGAGGCGCCGGAGATCCCGCTGACCGTCGTGATCAACCCCGTCGTCACGCCCCTCTCGGAGGAGACGGAGGACGGCTGGGAGGGCTGCCTCTCGGTGCCCGACATGCGGGGCGTGGTGCCGCGCTACACGGGGGTGCGCCTCGAGTGCCTCGACCGCGAGGGCAACGCCGTCGAGCTCGTCGCCAAGGACTTCTTCGCCCGCGTGATCCAGCACGAGACGGACCACCTCAACGGCATCGTCTACGTGGACCGGATCCGCGACATGCGCACGCTCAGCCACATCGCGGAGTGGCAGCGCTACTGGCTCGGCATCCGCGAGCAGAGTGACTAGCCCCGGCTCGACAGAAGCCCCCTCCGGGTCGCCGCAGGCGACCACGCGCGTCGTTGCCGTCGTGTCCGATCTCTTCTTCGTCGCGCGCATCCGCGAAGTGGCCCGGTTCGTCGGCGTCCCGCTCGTCTTCGCCCGCTCCGCCGACGAGATCGACGCGACGCTGGCCGCGGGCGCACGGCTCGTGCTGCTCGACCTCACCGGCTCCTTCGACTACGCGGCGATCTTCGCGGCGCTCGAGCGGGCGACGCCCCCGCCCCCCGTGCTCGCCTACACGACGCACGCGCTGGCGCGGCAGACGCAGCCGTGGCACGCGCGCTGCGGCCGCGTGGTGACGAAGGAGACGCTGACGCAGGAGCTGCCGGTCCTCCTGCGCGAGGGCATCGCCCCCCCGGGAGGGCCAAGCAAGTGACGTCCGAAGAGTTCGTGGCCGCGCTCGACGCCGAGAACCAGGCGCGCCTGCGCGCGCTCGAGCCCGACGCCACGCTGACCCCCGAGGTGAAGGGCCCGCTGAACGTGCCCAATCTCCTGAAGGTCGCGCTGCGCAACGAGGCGGAGGCCACGCTGATCGCCGCGCGCTGGCTCGCCGCCTCCGACGACATCAAGCTGATGCTCGCGCTGGCCCGCCAGGCCGCCGACGAGGCCAAGCACTACGAGCTGATCGCCAAGCGGCTGGGGCAGCTGGGCTTCGACGCCGACACCTTCGATCCGCTCGCCGGCGGCTTCGGCCCGCTCTCGAAATACCTCGAGAGCCTCACGAGCAGCGTCGAGCGCGTGGCCGCCGGCCAGTTCACGCGCGAGGCGATCGCGATCGTGAAGAACCGCCAGTTCATCGAGTTCTGCGAGCGGGTGGGGGACAAGGAGACGGCGGCGCTCTACCGCGACATCATCGAGCCCGACGAGCGTCACCACCACGAGCTGGGCCGCCGAACCCTCCTGCGGCTGGCCACCACGCCCGAGGCGCAGGCGGCGGCGCAGCGCGCCGCGCGGCGCACGCTGGAGCTGGCCGACGAGCTGCAGAAGAAGGCGCTCGCGACGGCCGGCATCCACCACGCGCCGGGGTGCTGATGGACGCGCTCGAGCCCTTCCGCGAGCTGGCGCGCACGCCCGACGCGCGCATCGACCTGACGCGGGCGGCCCTGGCCGTGGCGCGGATCGAGCACCCCGATCTCGAGGTCGAGGGCGAGGTGGCACGGCTGGACTCGCTGGCGGCGCGCTCGCACGCGGCCGGCGCCCGCGGCCCCCAGGCGGCGCTCGAGCGGCTCGTCGCGTTCCTGTTCGAGGAGGAGGGCTTCCGCGGCAACGACAAGGAGTACTACGATCCGCGCAACTCCTGCCTCAACGACGTCCTCGATCGCCGCCTTGGCATTCCCATCACGCTGTCGGTGCTGACGATCGAGACCGGGCGACGCGTGGGCATCGAGGTCGACGGCGTCGGGCTGCCGGGCCACTTCATCGTCGGCGCGCGGCTGGCCGGGCGGCGCGTGTTCCTCGACCCGTTCAACGGCGGCGCCACCCTGACGCCCGAGCGAGCGGAGGAGGTTGCCGCGCGCGCCGTGGGGCGGCCGGTGAAGCTGGAGGAGGCTCACTGGGCGCCGTGCGGCAAGCACCAGATCGTCGTGCGCATGCTGCGCAACCTCAAGGGGATCTACGCCAAGCGCCAGGCCTGGGATCGCGCGCTCGGGGTGGTGGACCGGCTGCTCGTCCTGGATGCCGACTCGGGCGTGCACCAGCGTGACCGCGGCACGGTGCTGGTCCGCCTGGGTCGGTTGCAGGAGGGCGCGAAGGAATGGGAGCGCTATCTCACGCGCTTTCCGGGCGCGCCCGACGCCGCCGGCTTTCGGGACGAATTGCGGCGTGTCCGACAGCAGCTCGGATCGCGGAACTGAGGAGACCCCCGATGGGGAAGGGTATCCGCGCTTCGGTCGCCTGGCTGGTCATTCTGAGCCTGCTGCTGCCCGCCTGCGCCAGCCGTCACGTCCCGCCGATCGGGGCCGACGGCAAGGCGTTCAAGCCCGAGTCCGACGAGCGTTCCCTCTGGGCCGCGGCCGAGAAGGAAGAGGAGGCGCTCCTCAAGAAGGCAAAGGTCTACGACGACCCGTTGCTCGAGGAATACCTGGCCGGGATCGGCGATCGGCTGACCCCCGAGCAGGTGCGCGCCGCGGGGGGGCCCGGCTTCAAGTTCGGCGTCCTGCGCGACCCGACGCTGAACGCCTTCGCGCTGCCGAACGGCCACATCTACGTGCACACGGGGCTCCTCAGCCGCCTCGACAACGAGTCGCAGCTGGCGATGATCGTCGGCCACGAGATGACGCACGTCACCCATCGCCACGCGCTCTCGTTCCAGCGCGACATCCAGACCAAGCAGATCCTGTACACGGTGGCGGCGGTGGCCGCCTCGATCGGCGTGGCGGCCGTCGCCGGCTCGCGCGCGCAGAAGGGGGATTACGTCGGCGCTGCCGTCATCGGCCAGACGGCCAACGCGATCCTGGGGCTCGGCCTCGCCCTCACCGCCATGGCCGCCATCAACGGCTACGGGCGCGACCTCGAGCGCGACGCCGACAACGGCGGGATGGAGAACCTCGTGCGCGCCGGCTACGACCCCAAGGAGGCGCCCAAGGTGTTCGCGCTGCTGCGCTCCGAGTCGAAGGACCGCGGCTCGCTCGAGACGTTCTTCTTCGGCAGCCACCCCAAGCTCACCGAGCGCATCGAGACGACCGAGGGATTGCTGAGGTCGAAGTACGCGGAGGCCGCCGCGGCACCGACCACGACGCGCGACACCGAGGACTTCCAGCTGCGGATGCGCTCGGTGGTGCGCGAGAATGCCTACGAGGACATCCGCGCCGGGCGGTTCCCGGTGGCGCAGCGCCAGCTCGATCGCGTGCTGGCCATCACGCCCAAGGACGCCATCGCCCACACCTACTACGGCGACCTGCACCGCCTGCAGGCTCAGCGCGCGCGGGACGCCGACAAGAAGGCCGAGCACGCGCGGCTGGCGCTGGCGTCCTACGAGAAGGCCGTCGAGCTGGACGCGACGGCGCCCGAGCCGCACCGCCAGCTGGGCTTCCTCTACTACCAGCAGAAGGACACCGCCAGGGCGAAGGCGGCCTTCGAGCAGTATCTGGCCCTCAAGCCCACCGCGCCGGACGCGAAGCGGATCAAGGAGTACCTGGTCGAGCTGGACCGCTAGGCCGGCGATGACGTCCGGCCGCCTCGCGCGGACGATGGCCAGCGCCGTCATGCCGTCGACCGCGGTCTCGACGTCACACTCCTTCGCGAAGTGCTCGTGCAGGATGTCGAGGATGTCCTACGCGATCCAGACGGTCTTGATGTTGACGAACTCGCGGATGCCGTACTCGGAGAGCTCGCGCCCGTAACCCGAGCGCTTGATCCCGCCGAAGGGGAGGCGAGGATCGGACTTCACGATGCCGTTGACGAACACCGAGCCGGCCTCGATCTGCGCCGCCAGACGCTCGCCGCGCTCGCGATCCCGGGTCCAGATCGAGGCGCCGAGACCGAAGGGCGAGGCGTTGGCGAGCCGGACGGCATCCGCATCGTCCTTTGCGCGAATCACGGCGGCGACGGGGCCGAACGTCTCGTCGTCGAAGGCCGGCATGCCGCTCTCCACGGCGGTGAGCAGGGTCGGCGGATAGAACGCCCCCTTGCCGTCGACGATCTGTCCGCCGAGCACCAGCTTCGCCCCCCGCTTGATCGATTCCTGGACCTGCCGGTGCAGCGCGTCCCGGAGATCGGCACGGGCGAGCGGCCCGACCTGGGTCTCGCGCTCGAGGGGATTGCCCACGCGGCGCGAGCGCAGCTCGCCGGCGAAACGCTCGACGAACGCCTCGGCGACGGCCTCAACGACGATGAAGCGCTTGGCGGCGATGCAGCTCTGGCCGCTGTTGACGAGGCGGGCGTCGGCGGCGGCCCGTGAGGTAACGGCGAGATCGGCGTCCGCGAGCACGAGGAATGGATCGCTGCCGCCGAGCTCGAGCACGGTCTTTTTCAGCTCGCGGCCGGCCTGCTCGGCGACCTTGCGCCCGGCGAGGTCGCTGCCGGTCAGCGTCGCCGCGACGATGCGCGGATCGGCGATGAGCCGCGGCACCGCCGCGCTGCCGACTAGCACGGTGGAGAACAGACCGCGCGGGAAGCCCGCCTCCCGGAAGATGTCCTGGATGGCGAGCGCGGTGCGGGGAACGTTCGAGGCGTGCTTGAGGATTCCGGCGTTGCCCGCCATGAGCGCCGGCGCCGCGAAGCGGAAGACCTGCCAGAAGGGAAAGTTCCAGGGCATCACGGCGAGCACCGGTCCGAGCGGATCGAAGCGGACGTAGCTGCGCGCGGCGTCCGTCTGGCGCGGCTGCGGCGCCAGCATGGCCTCGGCATGGTCGGCGTAGTACTCGCACGCCACGGCGCACTTGTCGATCTCGGCCTCCGCCTGGACAATCGGCTTGCCCATCTCGAGCGTCATCGTGCGAGCGTAGTCTCCGGCGCGCGCGCGCAGCACGCGCGCCGCCTCGCGCATCTTCGGCGCCCGCGTGGCGAAGGCGACGCCGCGCCACTCGTGGAAGGCCGCGGCCGCGGCCGCGAGGCTTCGCTCGAGCTCCTGCGGCGAGGTCTCTTCGAACGTCTCGAGCGTCTCTCCCGTGGCTGGATTGACGGACTGAATGCCCATGGCTCGCCTCCCTGTGGACAATTGGACACCCCTTCCGGCCTTCGGGACAGCCCGCGCGGTCGACGGTGGCCTGCGCTCAAATCCCCCGGTCAGGGGTTGGTGACCGGGCGACGCGGCGCTATCGTGTCGTCCGTGGACCTACGTAGAGACGCCGTGCGCCCCCGCGTGCTCATCATCGACGACGCCGAGGAGAACCGGGACATATACAGATTTTTCCTGGCCCACGACGGATTCGATGTCGAGGTCGCGGCCGACGGCGAGGCCGGCGTCGCGCTGGCGGAATGCCGGCCGTTCGACGGGCCGCGGCCTGGGACGCCTACCTCACGAAGCCCTGCCTTCCGGAGAGCCTCGAGGCCGAGATCCGCCGCATCCTTTCTGTCCGGACAGCGTAAGTATTTCTCCTCCGCGTCTGAATCCCCCCGATGTCCGCGGGGAAACGGTTTTCACACCCCAAAGCTTTGTGGTGGGTGGTCCGCCGGCACCTCAGCCAGCGGTGGTCTCCGGCTGACGCCGGTGGCGCGTGTGGCACGCTCGTTGAAGCCCCTCGATGGTCGATGGCTGCGCCTGAGAACATTCAGCGGCTCACCGACGAGGCGGCCAGCGAGCGCGACGAGATCGAGCGCCGCCTGGATGCCCTGAGCCAAGCCCGGCGGCGGCTCGAGGCGGTGCTGCGCGACGTGCACGTGCCCGGCAAGCAGCGGACGGGCTAGGCGAATGGCGACCGTGAACGCCACCGCACGCGCCGAGGTGGTCCGCCGCAAGGTTCACGACGGGATGCTGCCGCCCGAGCGATGTCTCAAGCTCTGGGCGGGCGTGGGGACGGGACGCGCGTGCGAGGCCTGCGAGCAGCCGACCCTGCCGCCCGACATCGAATACGAGTGCCAGGTGCAGGAGGCGCGCACGATCTACCTGTGCCGCCCGTGCTTCGCCGCCTGGGAGATCGAGATCGCTCAGCCTCGCGCGTAGCGCGCGCGGAGCCTCCCAGCCGTCGACGAGCACCCGCTGAAGGCCGGCTTCTCCCGTTAGACGGGCGGCGCGGCGGGCAGGCGGACGACGTGGCCGGGACCGTCCCCCGTGTCCTGCACGCGGCCGCCGTGCAGCTCGACCAGGCGCCGCGCCAGGGAGAGGCCGAGACTCCTGGCGCCGGCGCGCGGCGAGGCGGCAGGGCCGTCCACGCGCAGCACGACGTCGTCGGCGTCGTCGAAGACGCTCAGCGTGATGCGGCCGCCGGCGGGCGTGTGTTTCGCGACGTGCGCCAGCAGGTGGCCGACGATCTGCTCGAGCCGCGCGAGATCCCCGATCACCCACGCCGGACGGGCGTCGACGTGAAACTCGTGGTCCCGAACCGGCAGGGCCGCCACGCACTCGCGCGCGAGCTGCGCGAGGTCGACCCGGCTCGTGGTGAGGGTGGCCTGTCCAGTGGCGATGCGCTCCATGTCCAGCAGCTCGTCGACGAGGCGACGGGCCTGGTCGAGCTGACGCCGGAGCACGTCGCGCGCGGTGGCGACGCGGGTGTCGCTCGCGGGCAGACGCTCGATCAGGCTGGCGGCGAGAACGGCGGAGGACAGCGGGGTGCGCAGCTCGTGCGAGAACACGGCGATGAATTCGTCTTTCTTCCGGCACGCCGCTTCGGCAGCGAGCCGCGCCGTCCGCTCGCGGGCGAGGGCATCGGTCAGGTCGTGGTCGGCGCGCGCACTCGGCATGCCGGCGAACGGGTTGGCGTGGACGGCGCCGCGGACCACGGCGAAGGGGTGGCAGCCGAGCACGTCGAGCAGCAGCGTCGGCGAGAAGAGCCGGCGATCGTACTGGCAGAGCTTGATGGCGCGACGACCGCGGAAGAACTCGTTCACCTCGGCCTCGTACTCCGCCCAGCGCTCGGCCCCCGGGACGCCCTCGTTGACCCATGTCGGGCAGCCCGCCACCCTGAGATTCGTGTAGCCGTTCCCCTCGGCGGCGTCGATGAGCTCCTGCCAGAGCGCGATTATGGCGTCGGGGTCGAAGTGCCCGTCCCGGAGATAAGTGGCTTCCGCGGTAGCGAAGCGCAGCGCCCCGCGCCGCAGGGCGGCGTCCATGTCGATTCCTGCGGCGCGCAGCGCGACCTCCAGCTGTGCGGTGTCCTTCTCGGGCGCGACGTACACGCACGCCTCGCCCCGCACGAGCCCCTCGCTGAAATAGGGAATGGCGGCGCGCAGCCACTCCGCGTCGGTGTCGTACATCGCGCACACGTGGTCGCCGGCGCGCAGGTTTGCCTCGAGCGTCAGCGGCGTCATCGGGCGCCCACGCGATAATGATGGGCGGCGGCGGCGCGCACGGCATCCCCGAGGTAGGGCATCAGCTCGTCGAGGTTGAGGAGCACGGCCTGCGCGGTCGGCATGGTCGTGGCCAGCGCGCCGTGACGCTCGCAGAGCTGGCGCAACAGCAGCGTGTCGGCGTCGGTGCCGAACACCTCGAGGAATGCGCGCTCGACCGCCAGCTCGAACCGGTCGGCGTCGTCGGCCGGCAGCACGTGCGAGTGGCGCCGGGCGATCGCCGGCACCGCCGTGGCACCGTCGTGGCGATCGAGCGTGTCGACGTGATAGGCGCAGAGCAGCGGGTGCCGCTCCGTCTCCAGCAGCTCGTGCCATAGCTCCTCGAGCCGCATGGCCGCCGCGAACGCCGCCGGCCGCAGCAGCTCGACCATCTCGCCGTACAGGCGGATCCGCTCGTATCCCGCGTGCCGGACGTGCTCGAGATAGGGCGTGATGGCGCCGAAGAACCGCTCGCGGTCCGGCGCGCCATCGACCATGAACAGCGCCAGGCACTCCTCGGCGTCCAGGTCCACGTACTGGCCGCGGCGCGTGCAGGCGGGCACGTCCGTGCCGAGCGCGCTCAGGCGCCGCGCGAACGTACCGCGATGCTCCCGGGTTGCGATCACGATCACCGCCTCGCCCGTCACGAGACCCTGGTGACCGTAGCGCGCCACGACTTCGACGAGGAGCTGGGGATCGCGATACATCTGGACGACGTGGTCGCCGGCGGCGGGACTGTCGACGACGGACTGCCACGGTGTTGGCGCGATAGGGGACATCAATCACTCCTGGATGGGGTTGATCAGACGGTACCACGCGTTTCGCGTTCTGGTCGACGCGATCGCGACTGAGTGGGGAATCTACTGAGAAAAAATTTGCTCAGCGCAGACGCTGGAGCAGCTCGGAGAGCCGGTCGGGATCGATCGGCTTCACGAGATGCTCGTCGAAGCCCGCTTCGAGCGCTCGCTGCCGGTCTTCGACCTGCCCGTAGCCCGTGAGGGCGACAAGCCGCTGCGGCTGATGGTCCTGGCGGCGGATGAAGCGCGCGACCTCGTACCCGTCCAGGATCGGCAGGCCGAGGTCGACGAGGGCGAGATCAGGGTGCAGCCGCGAGGCGGCCCGCACGGCCTCCGTGCCGTCAACCGCCTCGTAGACTTCGTGCCCCTCGTGCTCGAGCAGCAGCTTGAGCATCTCGCGGGCGTCGTCGTTGTCCTCGACGATCAGCACGCGCCGGCGAATTGCGTGCGGCCTGCGATCGGCGTGCTCGCCCGTCTCCGGCATCTCCACGCGTCGCAAGCGCACCGTGAAGACGCTGCCGAGCCCCGGGCCCGGACTGTCGGCCGTTACCGTGCCCCCGTGCAGCTCGGTAAGCGTCCGCACCAGCGTCAGGCCGATCCCGAGGCCGCCCTGCGCGCGGTCCAGCGTGCGCTCGCCCTGGACGAAAAGGCCGAAGATCTTCGGCAGCATGTCGCCGGCGATGCCGACGCCCTCGTCC
>QHSB01000741.1 GCA_003220335.1 Candidatus Rokuibacteriota bacterium | reverse complement strand
CTTCTGCTGCGCCACCGAGACCATGGCCGCCGTGCTGCCCGAGTCGAACGAGCCCATCAGCATCTGCGCGCCCTGGTTCACGACGCGCTCGGCCTCCACGCGCCCGTTCTCGGGCTTGCTCTGCGTGTCGCCCACGAGCAGCTCGAGCTGCAGCCCGCCCTTGCCCTTCACGCCGCCGGCGGCGTTGACGGCCTCGACGGCGAGCTGGGCGCCGAGCCGGCACGCCTGCCCGGGCTCGGCGAGCGGGCCCGTCACGGGGTGAATCGCGCCGATCTTGAACGTCTTCGGCTGCGCGCGGAGCGGAAGCGGAACGCCGGCGACGGCGGCGCCGGCCACGGTGGTCTTGAGGAAGGCACGACGGCTGAGTTGGCGCATCGTCATTCGAGCCTCCTTGAGGCCGTCGAGATGGAAGCGCTCCAACTCTACTACCAGCGGTCTAGCGGCGCTGACGCACGAAGGCCTTCCGGAACACGGAGTCGGCCACGCGCCGGCCCTGGGCGATGCCCTCCGTCTTGTCGAACATCCAATGGATCCCCAGGTAGATGCGGCTCTGACCGTTCTCTTCCTCGGCCTCCGAGAGCGACGAGAAGCTACGCGGCACGAGCGGGCGCGCATTGCCCTCGTTGTCGAGCGTCTCGCCGTTGAGCTCGTCCGACACGAACGTGAATGGAATGCGGTCGGTCCGGTAGAAGTCGCGCAAGATCTGGAAGAGCGCGCCGCCGAACCCCGCGTGGCCCGAGGGGTATGCCGGGAACGGCGGGGTGAAGTTCGGTCCGTCGAGGTTGCTGGCGGGCGCGCCGAGCGGCGAGTACGTGGGATCGGGTGCCGTCCTCGGATTGCCGTCGGACTCGCGAATGCCGGTGACCGGGCGCCAGAACACGTAGTGGTACTTCGACTCCCAGATCGCGATCCCGGCGTCGGCCATCGCCACGTTGACCAGGGCCAGGAGACGGGCGAGCTCGATGCCGCCCGTCCGGCGCTGCTCGGCGATGTGCAGCGTGATCTGATTGTAGAGCCGCGGCGGCGCGCACAGGGTCGGCGTGCCGTCGTACGCCCAGTAGATGCCGGCGAGGGTCTGATCGGCGGTTCGCACGGTGGGGGTGACGATCCCGTCCCCGCCCACCGCTTTCACGTCGTTGTACGCGGCCGTGTATTCCCGACTGTCGAGATCGGGCGGGGGCGGAACACGAAACTGATCGCCCGACCGGAGCACGAACGGCGTGACCTCTCCCCAGCGAGCGCCCAATGCGAGCGGGTTCTCGCTGATGGGGTCCTGGCGCCACTTGCCAGGCGCGTCGCTCGTGATGTAGTCGATGCCGACGCGCGGCTCAGGGTGTTGCGCCCCGTCGTTGGCGCGGCGCGCGAGGATGGCGGCGGCGGCCGCACGCCCGAGCGTGACGCCGTTGGCTTTGGCGCGCCCGTCGCGGAGGGCGCTGAGGTCTTCGACGAGCTCGGCATCGAGATCGGCCTTCTGCGAAGGAAAGAGTGCGGTCAGCGTGTCGTGCGCGGCCAGCGCAATGGCGGCCTCGACGGATGCGTCCTCGGAGGCAGCGCGAAGGCGCGTGTAGCTCTGGAAGCCCCCGACGACCGCGTTCACGGCGTCGAACATCGCGATGTGGACGATGGCCAGCGCCCGACTCGATCGTCCCGGGCCGAGCTGCTCGCCGAACACGCGTGGATCACCGGACGGGACCGGCGTGTGGTCGAGGCCGCTGGCGTCGATGGCGATTCCGTTCCAGTGGCGAAGGCGGTCCGTGATTCCCGGACCACGGTGCCGCCGGCGTCTCGGCTCACGCAGGTTCGGGCGAGCGTCGAAGCGCGGCCCGAAGGCGCCGCGGAGACCGCCGTGGATTCCCTCGGCGCCGGCGGGGACCGGCAGGCCGAGCGCGAGCATTCCCAGCACGAACGCGCGTCGCGATGACCGGCTGCTCATGAGATCGCTCCTCTCTCGGCAGAGCCACCACGGGTGCGGGCAGCGTGGAGGAGAGCAGCCGTCGTGCCAGACCAGCGGTTCTCGGCGAACGAGCGGGATCTCGACGAGTTTCGAGCGCGGCACGTCGCCGGCGAAGACAGCGCGTCACAGCGTGTCAAGCGGCGTGACACAGCGGCGCCCTTGCTATAGTCGCGCCGCATGGTCCGTCCCAACCCGACGCGCGTCCTCGTGTGGATGTGCGTGCTGATCGCCGTCAACCAGCTCGGATTCGGCAGCGTCGTTCCCGTCCTCGCGCTCTACGCGCGCTCGTTCGGCGTGACGCAGTCGGCCATCGGCCTCGCCATCGCCGTGTACGGCCTCGCGCGCTTCCTCGTCGCCATGCCCGTCGGCCGGCTCACCGACGTCGTCGGCCGCCGCACGGCGCTCGCGCTGGGCGGTCTCGTCACCGCCGCCGGCAACGTGCTCTGCGCCGTGGCGCCGAGCTTTGCCGTGTTCGTCGCCGCGCGCTTCGTCGCCGGCGTCGGCGCCGCCCTCGTGCTGGTCGCCGGCCAGATCGTGCTGGCCGACATCACGACGCCGGCGCGACGCGGCCGCGTAATGGCCGTCTACCAGGGTGTCTTCCTGTTCGCCGTCGGCATCGGGCCGCTGCCCGGCGGCGTGCTGGCGGAGCGTTTCGGCCTGGCCGCGCCGTTCCTCGTCTACGCGGTGGCGGGCACGCTCGCGGCCGTGGTGGCGTGGTTTCAGATCCCGGAGACGCGCGCCACCGGCATGAGCG
>QHSB01000274.1 GCA_003220335.1 Candidatus Rokuibacteriota bacterium | reverse complement strand
AGAGCGGCGGCTCGACGCGCGCGCGGTAGCCGGCGAGGTCGCCGGCGCGCAGGAGGCCGCCGCACGTCTCCGAGAAGGCGCCGATCAGCGCCGCGATGTCGCCACGATAGAAGCACTCGCGCGCAGCGGCGATGCCGGCGACCCGGTCGCCGCCGCCCTTCGCGTCGGCGTCGACGAGGCGCCGCAAGGTGCCGGAGAGCGCCGGTTGCACGAACAGCTCGCCCACGCCGGGGGCGCGGCCGCCCGGATAGAAGACGGCGTCGCCGCCGGGCGGGTAGAGGGCGAACTGTGCGCGGGTCTCCGGGATCGCGAGCATGCGGTGCATGTACTCGTACATCGGAAAGCCGCGCTCGGCGTACTGCAGGGCGGGAATCAGGGCCTCGCTCAGCGACTTCGTGCCGTAGGTCTCGAGCAGCGTGAGGTACGCGTCGACGGCGCCCGGCACCGTGAACGACAGGTGCGCGTCGGCGCCCGGCCCCGTCGGGATGCGATCGAGGCCGCGCCGGCGGAAGACGTCGATGGTCGCGCGCGCCGGCGCGGTGCCCTGCCCGCTGAGCGCGACGCTCTCGCGCCGCCGCGAGTCGTAGACCATGGCCACGCACTCGCCGCAGAGCGTGTAGGAGGCCGTCGGCTCCACGACGGCGGCGGCGAAGCCGGCCGCCGCCGCCGCGTCGAACGCGTTGCCGCCGGCGAGCAGCATGCGCATCCCCGCCATCGACACGAGGGGATGGCCGGCCGCCACCACGCCCTGCATGCCGGAGACGACCGGCCGGGTGGTCGCCCGCTCGGCGGCGTGATGCTCGATCTCGTGGACGCGCGGCAGCTGGTTGGTCATGGACGCTCTCCTCGCCGGAGCCGTTGTATCACACGTCCCGGGTCCGACCCCGAGGCCGGTGACCGTTTCGGAGGGGGGAGGATTTTTCCTACGTAGACGTCCGAGCGAGGAGGTGTACGGTGAGCGACGATGAGACATGCTGTGTCAACCCCGCGGCGCGCCACGGCTCCGCCGGGCCGCGTCCGAGCGTTGGGGGGGGTGGGGGGCCATCTCGGGGCCCCCCACGGTGATTAATGGGCTCGGTCCACCTGCCGGATCTGTCCGGCCTCACGCTGATCGTCGCCGAGGACACCGACGACTCGCTCGACGTGCTCACGACCTACCTCCGGGCCTGCGGGGCCCGCGTGCTGGCGGCGCGGAACGGCCTCGAGGCCCTCGCCTATCTCGACACGACGCCGGAGGTCGACGCGATCGTCACCGACCTCGCCATGCCGCAGATGGACGGCGTCGAGCTGGTGCGCAAGCTGAGAGGTCATACGGGCAGGAAACCGCTGGTCGCGATCGCCCTCACCGGATTCTCCGGGCAGTACATGGACACGCGCAGCGCGGGCTTCGACGCGGTGCTGCTCAAGCCCGTCGACCTCGATCAGCTCTGCGGCACCATCAAGGCGCTGGTGCAGACGTCGCACGACTGCCACGGCCGAGGATCGACGCGACCGTCCAGCAGAGATCCGAGAGATCGACCGGCTTGACGAGGTAGGCGGCAAAGCCCCGCGTCTTCACGGCCGGAAAATAGTGCGGGAAGGCGGTGACCGCGACCACGGCCACCGCGCCGCCCTTCTGGGACGGCAAGTCGCGGAGCCAGTCCATGAAGTCGGCGCCCGTTCCGTCGGGCAACACGAGATCGGACACGATGATGTCCGGC
This sequence comes from Candidatus Rokuibacteriota bacterium, assembly GCA_003220335.1. GTDB lineage: Bacteria > Methylomirabilota > Methylomirabilia > Rokubacteriales > CSP1-6 > AR12. The sequence goes on along the minus strand of QHSB01000274.1, from coordinate 6,440 downwards.
GGGCCGGTCTCGAGAGACGCGCGCGCCTCGGAGATCGACGAAACGGGGATCGTGCGGGCGCCACAGAGCTGCAGGATCGTCTCCATGGCGTCGCGGAAATCGACGTTGTCCTCGATCAGGAGCGTCGAAATCCCGCGCAGGTTGGGTAAGGTCTCGGCGGCGGCGGCCACGAGACAGCATGTTAGCAGGAGTGACCCTCGCCGCGGATACACGACGCCGATTGGGCGGAGAGGAGCTCCGCGTTCACCGGCCCGTACCGCGAGCGCCTCCAGAGCCGATACGCGATCAGCGCGACCAGCGCCAGCGGCCCCGCGAGCAGGAGCCAGCGGGTGTTGCCATGGCTCCTGAAGAAGTCGATCGCGCGCTCGCCGACGAGGCGACCGACGATCACCCAGAGCGCCGTGTAGAGCAGCATGCCGACGACGTCGAAGGCGAGGAAGCGCCAGTAGGCGATGTGGCCACAACCCGACATCGCGGCGGCGAACAGGCGCACCCCGGTCGAGAAGCGGGACAATAAGATCGCGGCCGCCCCGAACCGCGTGAAGTAGCCCACCGTCTGTTCCACGCAGCGCTCGGAACCCAGCGTGATCCGGCAATAGAAGCCGAGAATGCGCGGACCGGTCAGGCTTCGGCTCGGAAACGGGATGCCGGCCGCCTCGATCAGGAACGCCCAGAACGCGATGCTCAGGAGGTGCGCGAGCAGGAAATCCAGGTGCGACTGTAGAAAATCCATGTCAGGACGGCAGGACGATCGTCGGCTCGTCCGCCCGCGCGCGATAGAGCAGCGCCGTCCGACCGAGGACCTGGGCGAGGGCCGCCGACGTCCGGCCGGCCAGCTCGGCGGCGATGTCGTGACGGCTCCGAGGCGCGTGTTCGCTCACCCGCACCTTGATCAGCTCGTGCGCCGTGAGCTGCGCGTCGGCCTGCGCCACGACCGCGTCGGTCACGCCGTCGTGTCCGACATGCAGCATCGCCGCCAGGCGCTGCCCGAGCGCACGGAGGTACCGCCGCTGCTTGCCGGTCAGATCACTCATCGGACGCGTGTTCGGTGGGACGAGCCTCATCTTACGCTCGCAGACGAACCCGGACGCGATTACACTCGCGACGTTTCCGACCGCGCCGTCGCTTCCGGAGGTGACACGTGAGCATCAGCCGACGCACGTTCGTCCGCACCGCCGCCGGGCTCGCCGGGATCCTGGCGACCGGGCGGCCGCCTGCCACCTGGGCGGCCCGGGAGATCAGCCTCCTGACCGCCGTGAACTATGCGCCGACGTCCGACGTGAAGCTCGCCGAGCTCGGCCGCCGCTTCACGAAGGCCACCGGCGTGGGCGTGCGCACCGACCACATCCAGAGCCTGCAGATGCCCGCCAAGCTGTCGGCGGAGCTCATGTCGAAGGGTGGTCACGACATCGTGAGCCTCGAGATGCACTACCCCTGGCTCTTTGCCCCGGGGCTCGTCGACGTGTCGGACATCGCGAACGACCTCGCGAGCAAGCACGGCGACTGGTATGCGTTCGCCAAGGAGCACGCGTACGTCAAGGGCCAGTGGCTCGGCATCCCGTACCTCTACCTCTCGTTTCCGGGAAGCCATCGCATCGACTTCTTCGAGCAGGTCGGTGAGAAGGCGCCTGATACCTGGGACGATCTGCTGCGAGCGGGCCGGAAGCTCAAGAAGCTGGGCCACCCGGTCGGCTTCGCCATCAGTCAGGCCACGGACTCCGTCACCACGCTGTCGTCGATCCTCTGGTGCTTCGGCGCCAAGGAGGTCGCCGCCGACGGTCGCACGGTCGCGATCAGGTCGAAGGAGACGGAGGCAGCCCTCGATTACGTCCGCGCGCTGTACACGGAGGCCATGGACCCGGTGGTGCTCTCCTGGGACAACGCGTCGAACAACCAGTTCCTGAACTCGGGCGCCGGCTCGTGGATCCACAATCCGATCAGTCACTACGTCGTGGCGAAGGAGAAGAAGATGCCGGTCGCCGAGCAGACCGGCTTTCACCCGTCACCGGCCGGGCCGGCCGGCCGCCACACCGTCGGCGTGCCGCGCAGCCTGGGCATCTGGAAGGCCAGCAAGAACATCGATGCCGCCCGTGAGTTCCTCCGCTGGTTCTTCGAGCCGGCGCAGTACCACGAGTGGATCATGTCGGGCGACAACTACAACCATCCGGTCTGGCGCGACATGGAGAGCCATGCGGTGTGGAGCCTGGACCCGAAGTACAAGCCGCTCAAGGCGCTCGCGCAGTACTCGCATCTCTATGGCTGGCCGGCGCCGCCCGACGAGCGCATCCAGATGATCACCAACAGCTACATCATTCCCAACATGTTCGCGAAGGCCGTGACGAATGCGGCGAGTCCGAAGGACGCGATCCTCTGGGCGGAGACGGAGATCCGGCGCGTGTTGCAGACGTAGCATGATGCGGGTGCTGACGGGCGGCACGCTGATCGACGGCACCGGCGCCACGCCGGTGGCGGACGCCGCCGTGGTCATCGAGGGCGATCGCATCATCGCGACCGGCCCGCGGGCGTCGACGGCGTGGCCCGCCGATGCCGAGGTCCTCGACGTGCGCGGCCGCACCGTGATCCCCGGGCTGATCGACGCCCACGATCACATGGCGTCGCACGGCTACGCGCTCGCCACGCGCTGGGGACTCGACGAGCCGGCCAGCACCGCGCACCTGCGCACCGCGCGCGTGCTCGCCGACACGCTCGCCATGGGCTACACGACCGTCCGCGACGCCGGCGGGCTCGACGCCGGGTTCAAGGTCGCCATCGAGCACGGGCTCATCCCGGGGCCGCGGCTCGTGCTCGGGATTCAGATCATCTCGCCGACCGGCGGCATCGGCGACCGCGTCAGCCCGTCGGGCCACGAGTGCGGCGCCACCGGGGACCCGCTGCTGCCGAAGAGCGTGGGCAACGGGCCCGACGAGGTGCGTGACGTCGTGCGGACGCTCGTGCGCGCCGGCGCGGACGTGATCAAGACCGCCACCACCGGCGGCGCGAGCTCGCGGGCGGGCCACGGACCGCTGGACGCGGCCTTCTCGCTGGCCGAGCTGCAGGCGCTCGTGACGGAATCGCACGCGCTGGGACGGCGCGTGATGTGCCACGCCCTCGGCGGGCCGGGGCTTCAGACCGCGCTCGCGGCCGGCGTCGACTCGATCGAGCACGGGTGCTATCTGGATGAGGAGCCCGAGCTCATGACGCGGATGGCCGCGCAGGGCACCTTCTTCGTCCCGACGCTCACGGTGTACGTCTACCACCGCGAAAGCGTCGCGCCCCACGTGCGCGCGCGCGCGATCGAGCTCCATCCGCACCACCTCGCGAGCGTCAAGCGCGCCCTCGAGCTCGGCGTGCCGATCGCCGCCGGCACCGACGCCGGCGGCCACGGGCACCCGAAGAACGCGCTGGAGCTCACGTACCTGGTCGAGGCGGGCCTCACGCCGATGCAGGCGCTGCGCGCGGCCACGCAGTGGGCGGCCACGTGCCTGGGGCTCGAGCGCGAGCTCGGCACCATCGAGCGCGGCCGGCTGGCGGACGTGGTGGTGGTGAACGGCAACCCGCTGGACGACGTCAGGGTGCTCCTCGATCCCGCGCGCATCGAGCTGGTGCTCAAGGGCGGCCGCATCTGTGCTCGAGCCGGACGCGTGTGACGCATGCGCGAGCTCCTCGCACGACTCGACGGCTGGCAGGGCGAGCAGATCGAATTCCTCGGACGTCTGGTCAATCACGACAGCGGCACCGACGACGTGCTCGACGTCAATCGGGTGGGCGCGATCCTCGCCGAGCGGCTGGCGTCGCTCGGCTTCACGGTGTCGCGGGTCGCGCAGGAGCACTTCGGCGACCATCTGGTGGCCGAGAAGCCCGGCCGCGGCCCCCGGCGCTTTCTCTTCGTCGGCCACTTCGACACCGTGTTCCCGTCGGGCACGGTCAAGGAGCGGCCCTTTCACGTGGCCGGGGGCCGCGCGTACGGGCCCGGCGTCTACGACATGAAGGGCGGCCTCACCGCCCTGCTCTATGCACTACGCGCGCATCGCGAGACCCGATCCCGTGCCTGGGACGACGTCTCGATCGCGATCGTCTTCAACTCCGACGAGGAGCGCCTGTCGCCGACCTCGCGCGCCGTCATCGAGACGCAGGCGCGCCGCGCGCACAGCGTCGGCATCCTCGAGCCCGCGCGCCCCGGAGGCGAGTACGTCATGGCCCGCAAGGGCGCCGGCGTGTTTCGTCTGGAGGTGACGGGCAAGTCGTCCCACGCCGGGCTCCAGCCCGAGCTCGGCGCCAGCGCGATCTGGGATCTCGCCCAGAAGGTGGCGGAGCTGCACACGCTGACGAGCTCGGACACGGGGACCACCGTGAACGTGGGCGTGATCCGCGGCGGCACGCGGCCGAACGTGATCGCGGATCGAGCGGCCGCCGACATCGACTTGCGCGTCTGGACGACCGAGGAGGCGGCGCGCGCGACCGCGCGCATGCGCGAGATCTGCGAGCGGGTCCGCGTGCCGGGCACGGCCGGCCGCTTCACCGGCGCGATCCAGTTTCCCCCGTGGCCGCCCGGTGATCCCGGCACCGCGCGGCTGCTCGAGATCATGCAGGCCACCGGACGCGACCTCGGCGTGGAGGTCAAGGCCATCGCCACCGGCGGCGGCTCCGACGGCAACCACACCTCGCAGCTCGCGCCGACGATCGACGGCCTCGGGCCGCAGGGCAGCCGCGCGCACAGCGAGGAGGAGTTCATCGAGCTGGCCACGTTGCTGGAGCGGACCAAGATGATCGCCGGCTTCCTCGAGCGCTGGGCGGCGGAGTTCGAGGTGCCGCGCGGCTGACGAGTCAGCGGCCGCCGGCGGCGACGAACACGCCGACGATGGCGCCGTAGACGGCGTGCCCGAGGACGGTGACGACCGGCGTGGCACGCCCGTAATTCAGCAGCATGAAGCCCGGGGGTTCGAGCAGCGGCGTCGCGTTCGACGCGCTGAACGGCGTCCCCATCCTGGGATGCACGGCCGGGAGCAGCACATTGACGAGCGTCGTGCCCGCGAACAACCCGTGGACGAGCCCGAGCGCCGTGCCCAGCAGCCAGCCGGCGCGACCCAGAGTGACGAAGACCGCGTAGTAGCCGAGCGCGAACATCAGCCCGGCCATGAAATGCAGGGCGTACCCGAGCACGCGTGCCCGCGTGCGGTCCTGGGTCCACGCGGTGCCGAGCAGGAACGGGATGTCCATCCGCGTGACGCGCAGCTCGCTGGCCGCCGTCAATGTCGTCGTGAGGACGAGGGTGCCGATGAATCCCCCGAGCAGCGCGGCCCCCACACTCATGACGCGGTCGGCGCCAGGGCGACCGCCGCGCTCACCAGCGCAAGGTGCACGAGGCCCTGGGGAAAGTTGCCGAGGAACTCGCCACCGGCGGGCTCGATCTCCTCCGCATAGAGCCCGACGTCGTTCGCCAGACCGATCAGTTCGTCCATCAGACGCGCGGCCTCGTCGCGGCGGCCGGCGATGGCGAGCGCCTCCGCGAGCCAGAACGAGCAGCAGAGAAACGCGCCCTCACCCCCGGCGAGGCCGTCGTCTCCCGTGTATCGATAGAGAAGGGGGCCGCGGGACAGCTCGCGCCGGATCGCCTCCACGGTGCCGCGTAAGCGCGGCGACTCGGGTTCGTCGTAGCGCCTGATCGCCATGAGCAACAGGCTGGCATCCAGGTCCTCGCCGCCGGCGTAGCCGACATAGCTGCCCTTCGCCGTCGACCAGCACTGCGTGTCCACGAAGCGGCGGATGGCGGCCGCCTCGGCGCGCCAGCGCGGCGCGCGCGCGCGGGGGAGGTGGCCCGCGTCGGCCAGCCGGACGGCGCGGTCGAGCGCCACCCAGCACATCGCCTTCGACTGCGTGTGATGCCGGGGGGCGGCGCGGACCTCCCAGATGCCGGCGTCGGGATCACGCCAGTGCTCACAGACGAAGTCGGCGACGCGCGCGAGGTCCCGGCCGGTGCTGGCGTCGAGGGAATAGCCCTTGCCGGCATACACGAAGGCCGCGTCGAGCAGCTCGCCGTACGTGTCGAGCTGCAGCTGACCGGCCGCGCCGTTGCCGATCCGCACCGGCCGCGAGCCGCGATAGCCCTCGAGCGGCAGCGTGCGCTCGGGCGCGTACGCGCCGCCGTCGAGACGATAGAACACCTGCAGCCGCGGCAGCGTCAGTCGCGTCGCGTGCATGAACCACCAGAAGAACGACGTCGCCTCGGCGTGACAGCCCAGCTGCAGCAGCGCCTCCAGGGTGAACGAGGAGTCGCGAATCCAGCAGTAGCGGTAGTCCCAATTCCGCTCGCCGCCGATACCCTCGGGCAGCGACGTGGTCGCCGCCGCCGCGATCGCTCCCGACTGCGCGAACACGAGCAGCTTCAGCGCGAGCGCGGCCCGTAAGACCGGGGCGCGCCAGGAGCCGGCGTAGCGCAACCG
>QHSB01000740.1 GCA_003220335.1 Candidatus Rokuibacteriota bacterium | reverse complement strand
GGCTGCGTGCCCACGCCGAGGAACGACAGCGTCGCCTCGATGAGGATGGCGTTGCCGAGCCAGATGGACGCGATGACGAGGATGGGCGCCGTCACGTTGGGCAGGATGTGGTTGAGGATGATACGTGGGTGGCGGCAGCCGACGGCCTGCGCCGCCTCCACGTAGCGGTTCTGCTTGGCCGACATCACCGCGCCGCGCACGATGCGCGAGTTACCCGGGATGATCACGATCGCGATGGCCAGCATGGCGTTGGTGGTATTCGTCCGCAGCACGGACACGATCGCCAGCGCGAGCACGAGTCCCGGGATGGCCTGGATCGCATCCATGACGCGCTGGAAGACGAGATCGACCCGGCCCTCGCAGTAGCCGCACACGAGCCCGATGACCATGCCGGCGGCGGTGCCGATGCCGACGGCGAGCAGGCCGACCCAGAGCGAGATGCGCGCGCCGTGGATCACCCGGCTCAGCACGTCGCGGCCGATATCGTCGGTGCCGAAGGGATGCTCCCAGCTCGGCGCCTTCAGGCGGATCTCGGGCTGGGTGGCGAGCGGATCGTAGGGCGAGAGCACGTCGGCGAAGATCGCCATGAGCACGATCATCACGATGAGCCCGGCCGACGCCGCGCCGAGCGGCTTGCGCTTCAGCGCGGTCGCGAGCGCGCGGCCGCGGCCGATGACGACCGGCGCTTCCTCGACGCGCACGACCCGCTCGGTGACCGTCGCCATCAGCCGTACCGGATGCGCGGGTCGAGCCACGCGTAGGTGAGGTCCACGATCAAGTTCAGGGTGACGAGCGTGGCCGCCACCAGCATCACGTTGGTCTGCACAACCGGATAGTCGCGGAAGAGGATTGCCTCCACCGTGAGCCGCCCCATCCCCGGCAGCGCGAAGATCGTCTCCACGACGACGGTGCCGGCGAGCACCACGCGGTGCGCACGTAGTCCTCGCGCAGCACTTCCAGCACCGTCGAGCGCGTCATGCGCATCGTGGCCGCCGACAGGCGGAAGCCGAGCACGGCGGCCGGGATCAGGAACTGCTGGAGGTTCTTCCACGGCGACTCCCAGAAGCTCACGTAGCCGATGGGCGGGATCCAGTGGAACCAGATCGCGGCGAAGGTGATGACGAGGGTGCCGAGCCAGAACTCGGGGAACGACAGGCCGGAGACGGCAACCACGCGGCCGACATAGTCCGACGCGCTGTCCTGCCGCGTGGCCGAGAGCACGCCGACGGGCACCGCGATGGCGATCCCGATGATCATGGCCAGCGCGGCCAGCTCGAGAGTGACGGGAATGGCCTTCCTGAGCGACACGGCGATCGGCTCGTTCGTGAAGATCGAGTCGCCGGGGTTGAGGCTGACCATCTGCCAGAGCCAGAGCGCGTACTGCTCGTGATACGGGCGGTCGAGGCCGAGGTTCTTGCGGAGCTTGGCCAGCTCCTTCTCGCCGACGTTGCCGGACTCGCCCATGAGCGCGATCAGCGCGTCGCCCGGCATGACGCGCATGAGCGAGAAGACGATCAACGACGACAGCAGCAGGACGGGGATGGCGAGCAGCAGGCGCCGCATCACGTACTTGTACATCGCCCGCGCTCCCGCCTACCCGTTCCCCGTCCTCTGCATCGCTACTTGTCCATCCAGGCGCGCGCCAGCGTCGGCGAGCCGTAGCCGTCGGTGCGGCGCAGGGCGCCGGCGGCCACGTTGCGCATGTGCGGCTGGAAGACCAGGAAGCCGTTGTCGTACGGCATCCACATGCGCAGCACCTGGTCGTACTCGCGGTCGACGATCTTCCTGGCGATCGCGCGCTGCTCGGCGCGGTCGGGCGTGCGCCGCAGCTTCGTGGTCAGCTCGTCGAGGACGGGATCGTTGACGCGGAAGAAGTTCTTGGTC
>QHSB01000273.1 GCA_003220335.1 Candidatus Rokuibacteriota bacterium | reverse complement strand
GTTCCTGCCGACCTACCGCGCGTGGGTCATCGTGTTCTCGCTCGCCGTGTGCCTGGCCACCTGGTACGTGATCGAGCGCACACGGCTCGGTTCCTACCTGCGCGCGGCCACCGAGAACCCGGCGCTGGTGCAGGCCTTCGGCATCAACGTCCCGCGCATGATCACGCTGACCTACGGCTTCGGCGTCGCCCTGGCCGCCCTGGCGGGCGTGCTGGCGGCGCCCATCTACCAGGTCAACCCGTTGATGGGCGCCGACCTCATCATCGTCGTGTTCGCCGTGGTCGTCATCGGCGGCCTCGGCTCGATCATGGGCTCCATCGTCACCGGGTTCGCCCTGGGCGTCGTCGAGGGCCTCACGAAGTTCTTCTATCCCGAGGCCTCCAACACCGTGATCTTCGTGATCATGGCCATCGTGCTGCTGTTCCGCCCGAGCGGTCTGTTCGGACGCGCCACGTGAGGACCATGGATGTCAGAGGGGGCGCGGCGCCCCCTCCGACACCTCCCCGAGTCACCGTTCCCATGTCCACGCCGGTGCACCAGCTGGTGGCCTTCGGGGTCATGGTCGCTCTGCTCCTGCTGGCGCCGTTCTTCGTCTACCCGGTGTTCCTGATGAAGGCCCTCTGCTTCGCGCTGTTCGCCTGCGCCTTCAACCTGCTCATCGGCTACGTGGGCCTGCTGTCGTTCGGCCACGCGGTGTTCCTGGGCGGGGCCGGCTACGGCTCGGCGCACGCCGCGAAGGTGTGGGGGTTCCCGCCGGAGGCGGCCATCCTGTTCGGCACGCTGGTGGCGGCGGCGCTCGGCGTGGTCATCGGCGCCCTGACCATTCGCAGCCGCGGCATCTACTTCGCCAACATCACGCTCGCCTTCGCGCAGATGATCTACTTCTTCTCCGTGCAGGCGAAGTTCACGGGCGGCGAGGACGGCATCCAGTCGGTCCCGCGCGGCGTCTTCCTCGGCCTGCTGGACCTGCGCCGGCCGCTCACGATGTACTTCGTGGTGCTCGCGATCTTCCTGCTCGGCTTCCTGATCGTGTATCGGGCCATCCACTCGCCATTCGGCCAGGTGCTGAAGGCGATCCGCGAGAATGAGCCCCGCGCGACCTCGCTCGGCTACCGCGCCGAGCACTACAAGCTGATCGTCTTCGCGCTGTCGGCCACGCTCTCGGGCCTCGCCGGCGCCACCAAGGCCATCGTCTTCCAGCTCGCCTCGCTCACCGACGTGCACTGGACCATGTCGGGCGAGGTCGTGCTCATGACCCTGCTCGGCGGCCTCGGCACCGTGTTCGGGCCCGTGGTCGGCGCCTTCATCATGATCGGGCTGGAGAACTACCTGGCCACGCTCGGCGCGTGGGTGACCATCGTGCAGGGCGTGATCTTCGTCGTCTGCGTGCTGATCTTCCGTCGCGGCGTCGTCGGCGAGCTGGGGCGGTTGCTCCGGCGGCCGCTGTGAGCGGCGCCGCCCGCGTCAGGGCAAGAGGTCGGACACGGCGACCACCGCGCCCGGCGCGCCGAGCGGACTCACGCTCGCGGAGGCTCGCAAGACCTCGACGACTGCGTAGCGCCAGCTCTCCGGCGCCTCGGGCGTCGGGCGCGGATCACGAGCCACCTCGAGCGTGGCGTCCACGAGGTTCACGATCCAGTACTCCGGGAGTCGATTTCGCGCGTAGAGCGCGGCCTTGAGGCGACGGTCGAGCCGGAGGCTCGAGTCGGCGACCTCGACCACCAGGGCGGCCGTGCCGGGATGAGCGGCGCGGTAGGACGCTGGTTCTCCGGTAACGACGGCGACGTCCGGCTCCGGCTCCGACGCGTCGTCGAGCGCCAGCGGTGCGTGCTGCCGCACGTGCCAGCCGGCGCCGAACGCTCGCTCCAGCACCCTGGCGACCTGCGCGACCGTGGCAGCGTGCAGGCTGCCCTGAGGCTCGCGGACGACGAGGAGACCGTCGAGGAGCTCGAGACGCTCGCCGGTGAACACTCCGAGCTCCACGAGCCGCTCGTATTCGACCCGGCGCCATCGCCGGGTCTTGAGCTCCGGCTCGATCATCGAGCTCATGGCGCCAGCCTACGCGCGCGTGCACGGACGGGTCAACGCTACCGACTCGATACAGCGCCACCTTACCGCGGTGTATGATCCCCCGACGTGGCATACCGCGATCAGCCGCGATGCCGAGACAGAGGAGGCCACTATGCCCAAGTACCTCATCGAGCGTGAGATCCCCGGCGCCGGCAAGCTGAGCGCGCAGGAGCTGCAGGCGGTCTCGCAGAAGTCGTGCAGCGTGCTGCAGCGCCTCGGGCCGCAGATCCAATGGGTCCAGAGCTACGTGACCGGCGACAAGGTCTACTGCGTGTACGTGGCGCCGAACGAGGAGATGGTGCGCAAGCACGCGCAGGAGGGCGGCTTCCCCGCCAACAAGATCTCCGAGATCAAGAGCGTCATCGACCCCACGACCGCCGAAAAGCGCTGAGGTCAGCGTGACGCGGGGCCGTGCCACTGCGCGCCCGGCCCCGCGTCACGGACGGCCGACGTCGCTCCGCTGACGTCGCGCCGCTGACGACACTGTCGCGCCGCTGACGATCGCGGTGCTCCGCCCCGCGAGCATTTCCCACCGGTTGCGCCGACCTCCGAGTGTGGCACCCGGGTTGCCCCATCTCTGTGCTGACGACCATCGGCATGTCGTTGACCGAGGTCGGGCTGCTTGGCACCGAGGGACATGCACATGACGAATATCAAGCTCGTCGTTGCAGGAGTGTTGCTCGTGGCCGCGGCCGCGGGCGCGGCGGTAGCGCAGCAGTTCGGCGCCCGCGATCCGGGTGTTCGTGGCGGTCTGCCGGCCGCCGGCGCGCCGCTGGACGGTCTCACGCCTTCGCAACTGGCCTTCTTCGACATCGGCAAGACCGAATTCCAGGAGGCCGACGGTCTCGGCGAGGGCCTCGGGCCGCGTTTCAACCTCGACAGCTGTGGGGGGTGTCACAGCCAGCCGGCGATGGGTGGCACGAGCCCGGCCACGAATCCGCAGATCGCGGTGGCGACCGCGTTCGGGGCGCGCAACACGATCCCGTCGTTTCTCACGCTCGACAGCCCGGTCCGCGAGGTGCGCTTCAAGCGCCATCCCGACGGCACGCCGGACGGCGGCGTGCACGCGCTCTTCGTGATCAGCGGCCGCGTCGACGACGGCGGCGATGCCACCGCGTGCACGATTCCGCAGCCGAATTTCGATCGGCACTTTGCCGCCGGCAACGTCATCTTCCGGATTCCGACTCCCGTGTTCGGCGCCGGCCTGGTCGAGCAGATTCCCGACGCCGCCATCCTCGCCAACTTGCGCGCGAGCGCAACCGTCAAGACCGCGCTCGGCATCTTCGGCCGTCCCCACCGGGTCCGGATCAGCGGGGAGCCGAACAACAACGGCAACGACGGCACCGTCGCGCGCTTCGGCTGGAAGGCGCAGAACAAGTCGCTGCTGCTCTTCTCCGGCGAAGCCTACAACGTCGAGATGGGCATCACCAACGAGCTGTTCCAGACCGAGCGTGACGAGACGGCGAGCTGCCAGCTCGCGGCCACGCCCAACAACACGACCAACACGGACGGCGCGAACGCGACGGACACGATCAGCGGTATCGAGCGGTTTGCCTTCTTCATGCGGCTCCTCGCCCCGCCGCAGCCGTCCATGACCACCCCGGGCGGCGCGCTGTCGATCGGGCGCGGTCGCGCGACGTTCGGCGCCGTCGGCTGCGCGCTCTGCCACACGCCGACGCTGCAGACCGGCGCGTCGAGCGTGGCGGCGCTGAGCAACAAGCCGGTGAACCTGTTCTCCGACCTGATCCTGCACAACATGGGGCCGGGGCTGGCCGACGAGGTGAGCCAGGGGACGGCGGCGGGCGACGAGTTCAGGACGGCGCCGCTCTGGGGGCTCGGCCAGCGGATCTTCCTCCTGCACGACGGGCGCACGTCGGACCTGATCTCGGCCGTCCGCGCCCACAAGAGCGCGGGGAACGCGCAGTACAGGGCGTCGGAGGCCAACGCGGTCGTCGACCGATTCAACGCGCTGCCGGAGAGCGGCAAGCAGGATCTGCTGAACTTCCTGCGCTCGCTATAAGCCGCTCCGGCCGGGCGCGCGGCGGTGATACACTGCCGCCGCGCGCATGGCCGGGGCCTCCCTCGAGTGGTGGTTCGGGTTCACCGAGCGTCGCACCGACCTCGCGACCGAGGTCCGCGCGGGCGTGACCACGTTCATGGTCATGGCCTACATCATCTTCGTGAATCCCATCGTCCTCGGCTACGCCGGCGTGCCGGGACTCGAGGGCAAGGGGCTGCCGTTCTCGCCGACGCTGACCGTCACGTGCCTCACCGCCGGCGTGCTGTCGATCGCGATGGGGCTTGCCAGCAACTATCCGTTCGCGCTCGCGCCGGGCATGGGGCTGAACGCCGTGGTGGCCTTCGAGCTGGTGGCCGGCCGCGGGTGGGCATCGGCCTCTTCATCGCCTTCATCGGGTTCTTCACCGCGGGCTTCGTGGTCAAGCCGGACAAGAGCCCGTTGCCCGTCGGCCTCGGCCACTTCGACACCCTGCCCGCCGTCGTCTTCCTGTTCGGCTTCGTGCTGACGGCGTGGCTGATGGCGCGGCGCATGCGCGGCGCCCTGCTGCTGGGAATCCTGATCACGACGATGCTCGCGATCGCCCTCAACGGCGCCCTCGCGGGCTTCAAGGGCTTTCCCACGCCCGGCGCCGCGACGCTGCCGCAGGCACTCGTGCAGGCGCCCGACTTCTCGACCTTCGGGCGCCTGGACTTCAGCGTGCTCGCCCGGCTCGGCGTGGTGACGGCGGTGCTGGTGACCTTTTCGATCATGCTCAGCGACTTCTTCGACACCATGGGCACGATCATCGGCGTCGGCGGCAAGGGCGGCTTCCTCGACGCCCATGGCCGGCTGCCGCGCTCGGATCGCGTGCTGCTGGTGGACTCGCTCGGCGCCACCCTCGGTGGTCTCGCCAACGCGAGCAGCAACACGACCTACATCGAGAGCGCGGCGGGCGTCGCCGAGGGCGGGCGCACGGGTCTGGTGCCGGTGGTGACCGGCCTGCTGTTTCTCGGCGCCATGTGGCTCTCGCCGCTGGCCAGCGTGATCCCGGCGCAGGCCACGGCGCCGGCGCTGATCATCGTCGGCTTCTACATGATGGGTGTGGCGCGCGACATCCCCTGGGACGATTACGAGGAGGCCATTCCCGCGTTCGTGACCATGCTGGTCATGCCCTTCACGTGGTCGATCACCAACGGCATCGGCGCCGGCTTCGTGACGTTCGCCGCCATCAAGCTGCTGAGCGGGCAGGGCCGTCGCGTGCACTGGATGGTGTACGCGGCCTCCCTCGCGTTCGTCGTTTACTTCGCCCTGCCGCTCGTCGAGCGGGCGCTCGGAGGCTGAGGGATGCGGCAGACTGGACTGGCGCCGCGTGCCGGGTTTACGACGCGCCACAGCGCATCGTAAATATTTGTTATCACTTCCCGATTTGCTTGACAGCCCTCCGCCGGTTGGCTAAACTCTCGCCACCTTTCGCGCCCTCCCGATTCAGCGGAGTTCTCGACCCATTCTCGTGACCCGTGGAGGCGAGTGGACTTGACGGCGGACGCAACGACGCGCGAGCACGACACGTTTCCGAAGCTCGCCCGCGCCAACGCGGCTCGGATGCCGGACCGCGTGGCCATTCGCGAGAAGGACTACGGCATCTGGCAGTCGTCCACGTGGAGCGACTATCTCGCCCAGGCGCGCGCCATCGCGCTGGGCCTCGCCTCGCTGGGCTTCCGCCGCGGCGACAAGGTCGCCATCGTCGGTGACAACCGCCCCGAGCTCTACTGGGCGGTGCTCGCCACGCAGGCGCTCGGCGGCGTTCCGGTGCCGCTCTACCAGGACTCCAGCGAGAAGGAGATGGAATACATCATCGACCACGCGGAGGTGCGCTTCGCGATCGTCGAGGACCAGGAGCAAGTCGACAAGCTCCTCGCACTGCGCGCCTGCTGCCCGCGGCTCGAGACGATCGTGTACGACGATCCGCGGGGCCTGCGCGCCTACGGCGAGGCCGGCCTCATGAGCCTGGCCGAGCTGCGCGAGGCCGGCCACAAGTTCGAGGTGGGACATCCGACGTCCTTCGACGACGAGGTCGCGAAGGGCCGCGGCGAGGACGTCGCGATCATCTGCTACACCTCGGGGACGACGGGCGTGCCGAAGGGCGCGATGCTCTCGCATCGCAACCTGATCGTCACCGCGCTAAATGCGGCGGAGGCCGAGGGGCTGCGGGCGGACGAGGAGATCCTCTCGTACCTGCCGATGGCGTGGGTCGGTGACCACGTCTTCTCGTACGCCCAGGCGATCCTCGTGGGCTTCGCCATCAACTGCCCGGAGAGCCCGGCTACGGTGTTGCACGACCTGCGCGAGATCGGTCCCACCTACTTCTTCGCGCCGCCACGCATCTGGGAAAGCCTGCTGACCACCGTGATGGTCCGCATCGAGGACTGCGCGTGGCCCAAGCGCAAGGTCGTGGGCTTCTTCCTCGAGCTGGCCCAGGCGCTCGAGCGCGCGCGCTTGAGCGGCCGCCCGGCCGCGGGATGGCGGCGGTTGCTCTATCCGCTCGGGCGGCTGCTCGTCTACGGCCCGCTGCGCGACAACCTCGGCCTGCGGCGCGTGCGCCGCGCCTACACGGCGGGCGAGGCGATCGGCCCCGAGATCTTCGTCTTCTTCCGCGGCCTCGGCGTCAACGTCAAGCAGCTCTACGGCATGACCGAGGCGAGCGTGTTCGTCACGATTCAGCGCGACGGCGCCGTGCGCCTGGACTCCGTCGGCACGCCGATCAAGGACGTCGAGCTGAAGATCTCGGCCGAGGGCGAGGTGCTCTACCGCAGTCCCGGCGTCTTCCAGGGCTACTTCAAGAACGACGAGGCCACCCGGCAGGTGATGCTGGACGGCGGCTGGATGCGCACCGGGGACGCCGGGTTCCTCGACGCCGCCGGAGACCTCAAGATCATCGACCGCGCCAAGGACGTGAGCCGGCTCGCGGGCGGCACGATCTTCGCGCCCAAGTACGTCGAGAACAAGCTGAAGTTCTCGCCGTACGTGAAGGAAGCGGTCTGCATCGGCCAGGACCGCCCCTACGTCACCGCGCTCGTGAACATCGATCTCACCGCCGTCGGGAACTGGGCGGAGCGGCGGAGCATTGCCTATACGAGCTATACCGACCTGAGCCAGAAGCCCGAGGTGTACGAGCTGATCCAGCAGGAAGTCGAGCGCGTCAATCGCAGCCTGCTGGACGACGAGGTGCTCAAGGGGGCGCAGATCCGCAAGTTCCTGATCCTGCACAAGGAGCTCGACCCCGACGACGAGGAGATCACGCGGACGCGCAAGGTGCGCCGCGGTTACATCGGCCAGAAGTACGCGGCCCTCATCGAGGCCCTCTACGGCGACCGCGACCGCGTGCAGGTCGAGGCGAAGGTCACCTACGAGGACGGCCGCACCGGGACTGTGCGCGCCGACGTGCGCATCCGCGAGCTTGCCGCCCCGCAGGCGATGCGGTGAGCGCAGCGACGGCGGGGCCGCTGCTGGCCGTGGAAGGCGTGAGCGTGCGCTTCGGCGCGCTGCTGGCGCTGAGCGGCGTGAGCCTGAGCATCCAGCGCGGCGAGATCCTGGCCATCATCGGGCCCAACGGCGCGGGCAAGACGACGCTGCTCAACGTCATCAGCGGCTTCTATCATCCCTACGAGGGCCGCATCCTCTTCGAGGGCCGCGACCGCACGCGACGGTCGCCGCCCGACGTGGCGGAGCTTGGCGTGGCGCGCACCTTTCAGAACGTCGCGCTCTTCAAGGGCATGAGCGTGCTCGACAACCTCATGACGGGCCGGCTGCTGAAGATGGGCGGCCACTTCCTGCTGGACGCGATCTGGTGGGGACCGGCCAGGCGCCAGGAGCTGGCCAACCGGGCGTTCGTCGAGCGCATCATCGACTTCCTCGAGATCCAGGCCATCCGCAAGACGCCGGCCGGCAAGCTGCCCTATGGATTGCAGAAGCGTGTGGAGCTCGGCCGCGCGCTCGCCGCCGAGCCCAAGCTGCTGCTGCTCGACGAGCCGATGGCGGGCATGAACGTCGAGGAGAAGGAAGACATGTCGCGCTTCATCCTCGACGTCAACGCCGAGTTCGGCACCACCATCGCGCTCATCGAGCACGACATGGGCGTGGTCATGGACATCTCCGACCGGGTGGCCGTGCTGGACTACGGGCGCAAGATCGCCGACGGCCAGCCCGAGCAGGTTCGCAAGGACGCGGCGGTGCTCGACGCCTATCTCGGGGCGGGCCATGACTGAGATCCTCTACGCGGTCTTCGTCGGCCCGTTCCGGGAGATGGCGGGCTCGCCGGCCTTCCTGGTCGAGGTGCTGCTGGGCGGCGTGGCGACGGGCCTGATGTACTCGCTGGTCGCCCTCGGCTTCGTCCTCATCTTCAAGGCCTCGGGCGTCTTCAACTTCGCCCAGGGCGTCATGGTGCTGTTCGCCGCCCTCACGCTGGTGGGACTGATGGAGCGCGGCGTGCCCGTGGCCGTGGCGCTCATCGTCACGATGGCGGTGATGGTCGGCCTGGCCTTCCTCATCGAGCGGGTCGTGCTGCGCCCGCTCGTGAACCAGGAGGCGATCATCCTGTTCATGGCCACCATCGGCCTCAACTTCTTCCTCGAGGGCTTCGGCGAGATGCTGTGGGGCGCCAACGTCAAGAAGCTCGACGTCGGCATCCCCGACCGCTCCTTCATCGTGGCCGGCGTGCAGATCAACCAGCTCGAGATGTCGGCGGCCGCCACCTCGGCGGTGATGGTGGCGGTGCTCGCGGTGTTCTTCCAGCGCACGCGCATCGGCCGCGCGCTGCGCGCGGTAGCCGACGATCACGAGGCCGCGCTGTCGATCGGCATCCCGCTCAAGACCATCTGGATCATCGTGTGGTCGGTGGCCGGGCTCGTCGCCATCGTGGCCGGCATCATGTGGGGCGCCAAGAGCGGCGTGCAGTTCAGCCTCTCGCTGGTTGCCCTCAAGGCGCTTCCCGTGCTGATCCTGGGCGGCTTCACGTCCGTGCCCGGCGCGATCGTGGGCGGGCTGATCGTGTCTTCGGCGAAAAAATCATCGAGCGCGTGTGATGACGATGATCGACACGCGACAGGCTGCGCGACGCGGGACCGGAGGCGGGGTGGCGCCGGGCGGGGCGTGGCCTCGTGAGACCCGTGTTTCGGGTATTGCGTCGGCTCCGGCTAAACATCGGTGCACCATGACCGGCGCGACCCATCGTCGATTTGCGTGGTCGAACGAGGCCACGCCACGCCCGGCGCCGCCCCGCCTCCGCCTCCGCGAGCGCGCACCGTGATCTACCGCGAGGCCGGCCAGTTCAAGACGACGTATGCGAGCGATCAGGCGATCTTTCCGATCGTCCAGGACAAGTGGGTGGTCACGGTCGCGGTGGCGGCCGCGCTCCTCGTGCCGCCGCTCCTCGCCAGCGAGTACTGGCTGCAGGCGGTGCTCATCCCGTTCCTCATCTACGCGATGGCCGCCATCGGGCTGAATCTCCTGACCGGCTACGCGGGACAGCTGTCGCTGGGCACGGGCGGCTTCATGGCCGTCGGCGGCTACGCGGCCTTCAAGCTGACCACCGCGTTTCCGTGGCTGAACATCATCGTCGTGTTCGTCCTGGCGGGCGTGATCGCGGCCCTCGTCGGCCTCGTGTTCGGCATTCCGAGCCTGCGCATCAAGGGCTTCTACCTCGCGGTGGCGACGCTCGCCGCGCAGTTCTTCCTGATCTGGCTCTTCAACAAGGTCGCGTGGTTCACCAACTACGCCTCGTCGGGCACGATCACGGCGCCGCCGCGCACCATCGCCGGCGTGATGGTGACGGGGCCCCTGGCCACGGCCGGCGCGCGCTACGTCGCGGCGCTGGCGCTGGTGGCGCTGGGCGCGCTGGTGGCCAAGAACCTGGTGCGCGGGCGCATCGGGCGCTCGTGGATGGCCATGCGCGATCGCGACATCGCCGCCGAGATCATCGGCATCCGGCCGCTGCGCACCAAGCTGCTCGCGTTCGGCATCTCGTCGTTCTACTGCGGCGTGGCCGGCGCCGAGTACGTGTTCCTCTACCTCGGTAGCGCGGAGACGTCGGCGTTCGACATCGCGCTGTCGTTCCTGGTCCTGTTCATGGTCATCATCGGCGGCCTCGGCTCGATCCTGGGATCGTTCCTCGGCGCCGCCTTCATCGTGCTCGTCCCGATCTTCCTGACCAACGCGCCCCACTTGCTGCACCTGCCCATGCCGGTGGCGCTGCAGAAGCAGATCGAGCTCATGGTGTTCGGTGGCCTCATCATCTTCTTCCTGATCGTCGAGCCGCACGGACTCGCCCGGCTGTGGCAGATCGCCAAAGAAAAGTTACGGCTGTGGCCGTTCCCGCACTAGCCCAGAGGAGGAGAGCCATGACACTGCGCGCGTGTTCGATCGCCCTGCTGGCGGTCCTCGTCGCCGCCGGCCCCGCGCTGGCGCCGGCGCCCGTCGTCGCCCAGGGCAAGGACGTGTTCATCCCGCTGCTCGTGTACCGCACCGGTCCATTCGCGCCGAGCGGCATTCCGATCGCCAACGGCTTCGTCGACTACTTCACGCTGCTCAACGAGCGCGATGGCGGCATCAACGGCGTGAAGATCACCTGGGAAGAGTGCGAGACCCAGTACGACACCAAGCAGGGGGTCGAGTGCTACGAGCGGCTCAAGGGCCGCGGCGCGGCGCTGGTCAACCCGTACAGCACGGGTATCTCCTACCAGCTCATCCCCAAGGCGCCGGTCGACAAGGTGCCGGTCTTCTCGATGGGCTACGGCATGAGCGCCTCGTCCGACGGGCGCTGGTTCCCGTGGGTCTTCAACTTCCCGACCAACTACTGGAGCCAGGCCTCCGCCGTCATCCGCTACATCGCGACGCAGGAGGGCGGGCTCGAGAAGCTGAAGGGCAAGAAGATCGCGCACGTCTTCCACAACAGCCCGTACGGCAAGGAAGCCAACCCGACGCTGGAGGAGCTCTCGCGCAAGTACCAGTTCGAGCTGACGCTGCTGCCGGTCGACACGCCGGGCCAGGAACAGAAGTCGACGTGGCTGCAGGTCCGCAAGCTCAACCCCGACTGGATCTTCATGTCGGGCTGGGGCGTGATGAACCAGGTCGCGGTGAAGGAGGCGGCGGCCACCGGCTTCAAGATGGACCACTTCATCGGCAACTGGTGGTCGTCGAGCGACGCCGACGTCGTGCCGGCCGGCGACGGCGCCAAGGGCTACAAGGGCGCCACCTTCCATGCGCCGGGCACCAACTTCAAGGTGCACTCCGAGATCGTCAAGCACGTGTACGACAAGGGCAAGGGGGCCGGCAAGAAGGAAGAGATGGGCTCGCCGCTCTACAATCGCGGCGTCGTGAACGCGATGTTCTCCGCCGAAGCCATCCGCACCGCGATGAAGGGCGCCAGGGGGCAGGCGCCCACGGCCGAGCAGATGCGCTGGGGCTTCGAGAACCTGAACCTGACCGAGAAGCGCCTCGAAGAGATCGGGATGAAGGGCTTCACCCACCCGATCAAGGTCACGTGCGAGGATCACGAGGGCAGCGGCCCCGTCCTCATCGAGCAGTGGGACGGCAAGAAGTGGAACATCGTCTCGGACTGGATCCAGCCCATGAAGGACGTCGTGCGCCCGAAGATCGAGGCGGCCGCCGTCGAAGAGGGCAAGAAGCTCGGGTACACGCAGCGCGACTGCAGCAAGGAGAAGTAGCGACGTGAGCGTTCGGAACGGGGCCACGCGGCCGCTGCTGGCGGTCAACAACATCGAGGTGATCTACGATCACGTGATCCTCGTGTTGCGCGGCGTCTCGCTCCGGGTCCCCGAGGGGGGCATCGTCGCCCTCCTCGGGGCCAACGGCGCCGGCAAGTCCACCACGCTCAAGGCCATCTCGGGCCTGTTGCGCACCGAGCGCGGCGACGTCACGAAGGGCGCCATCGAGCTCGCGGGCGAGGCGATCCACCGCCGCGAGGCCGGCGAGATCGTGCGCCGCGGCATCGTGCAGGTGATGGAGGGCCGGCACGTCTTCGAGCACCTGACGGTCGAGGAAAACCTCCTGACCGGGGCCTATACCCGGCGGGAAAACGCGGCCGCGCACAAAGACCTCGATCTGGTTTATACCTACTTTCCCCGTCTGGTGGAGCGCCGGGGCTTCAGGGCCGGCTACATCTCGGGCGGGGAGCAGCAGATGTTGGCCATCGGCCGGGCCCTCATGGCGCGGCCCAAGCTGATGCTGCTCGACGAGCCGTCGATGGGCCTGGCCCCGATGCTCGTCCAGGAGATCTTCGAGATCGTAAGCCGGCTGAACCGCGAAGAGGGCGTGTCGCTGCTGCTCGCCGAGCAGAACGCGACCATCGCGCTCCGCTTCGCGCAGTACGGCTACGTGATGGAGAGCGGACGGATCGTGCTGGACGGCGACGCGAAGACGATCAGCGAGAACGAGGATATCAAGGAGTTCTACCTGGGCCTGACCGGCGTCGGGCAGCGCAAGTCGTACCGCGACGTGAAGCACTACCGTCGCCGCAAGCGATGGCTCTCGTGAGCGCGGCGCGCGGCGGGGCAGCGGCGCACGGCGGGGCAGCGGCGCACGGCGCGGCGGGGCGCGGCCCCGTTCGACCACGCAAATCGACGATGCGTTACGCCTGTCATGGTGCACCGATGTTTAGCCGGGTCCGACGCAGTACCCGAAACACGGGTCTCACGGGGCCGCACCCCGCCGCGCCGCGCACCGCCGCCCCGGCGCGCCCTGCCCCGCCTCTCTTCCCACGCCCGGCGTACGCTGTCGGCGAGCCACGCATGTCGACGGCGGCGTCCTTTGCCTCGCGACGCGCCGGCGCGTCCGCCCCGGTCATTCCTTCAGAGGTGTGGCCTTGAGCGCGTTGGTGGAGATTCGGGAAGTCAGCAAGGCGTTTGGGGGGGTGCAGGCGGTGACGCGGGTGAGCCTCGACGTGACGAAGGGGGAGATCGTCTCCGTCATCGGTCCCAACGGCGCCGGCAAGACGACCGTGCTCAACATGATCAGCGGCTTCTACCATCCCGACACCGGCCGCATCGCGCTCGAGGGCCGTGACGTCACCGACCTGGCTCCGAGCCGTATCGCGGAGCTGGGCGTGGCCCGCACGTTCCAGAACATCGCGCTGTTCCGGGGCATGACCGTGCTCGACAACCTCATGCTGGGCCGCCACGTCCACATGAAGTCGGGTGTGCTCTCCGCGTTCCTCTATTGGGGGCTGGCGCAGAAGGAGGAGGTTCGCCACCGCCGGCGCGTGGAGGACATCATCGACTTCCTCAAGATCCAGGATCTGCGGGGACGGCCGACCGGCTCCCTCGCCTATGGGCTCCAGAAGCGTGTGGAGCTCGGCCGCGCGCTCGCGCTGGACCCGAAGGTGCTGCTGCTCGACGAGCCGATGGGCGGGATGAACCAGGAAGAAAAAGAAGACATGGCGCGCTTCATCCTGGACGTCAACGAGGAGTGGAGCACGACCATCATCCTCATCGAGCACGACATGGGCGTGGTGATGGACATCTCCGACCGCGTGGCCGTGCTCGACATGGGCCAGAAGATCGCCGAGGGCACGCCGCAGGAGGTCCGCGCCAACGCGGCCGTCATCAAGGCGTACCTCGGTGACCCCAAGGGAAGTACCGCGAAGGAGGCCCGCCGTGGCTGACCTCGCGACGCTGCCACGCCTGTTGCGGCGCAACGCCCAGGAGCTGGCGAGGCGCACCGCGATCCGCGAGAAGGATCGTGGGATCTGGCAGTCGTGCTCGTGGGCGGAGTATCACGCCCAGGTCCGCGACTTCGCGCTGGGGCTGGCCGCCCTCGGGTTCAAACGGGAAGACCGCCTGTCGGTCATCGGCGACAATCGGCCACGCCTGTACTGGGCGCAGGTGGCCGCGCAGTGCCTGGGCGGCGCGTCGGTGCCCGTCTACCAGGACTCCATCGCCAAGGAGCTGGCCTTCGTCTGGAATCACGCCGATGTCTCGGTGATCGTGGCCGAGGACCAGGAGCAGATCGACAAGGTGATGGCGCTCCGCGACCAGCTCCCGGCGCTCCGCTACGTGATCTACGACGATGCGCGCGGAATGCTGCACTACAAGCACGACTGGCTGAAGTCGTTCGCCGACGTGCAGGCGATGGGTCGCGAGTTCGGCAAGACGCACGGCGGCTACTTCGACGCCGCCATCGAGCAGGGCCGGGCCGACGACCTCGCCTTCGTCTGCTACACCTCCGGCACCACCGGCAACCCCAAGGGCGCGATGCTGACGCACGGCAACGCCCTCGAGACGGCGAAGATGGCCCTGCGCGCGGAGGACTTCCGCGTCGATGACGATTATCTCGCCTACCTGCCGATGGCCTGGGTGGGCGACACGTTCTACACGCTCGTGATGGGCCTCGCCGTCG
This sequence comes from Candidatus Rokuibacteriota bacterium, assembly GCA_003220335.1. Classification (GTDB taxonomy): domain Bacteria; phylum Methylomirabilota; class Methylomirabilia; order Rokubacteriales; family CSP1-6; genus AR12. Next base: position 694 of record QHSB01000273.1, on the reverse strand, counting down.
GCTTCGCGATCAACTGTCCGGAGAGCCCGGAGACCGTGCAGCGGGATTTGCGCGAGCTGGGGCCGACGCTGATCCTGGCGCCGCCGCGCATCTGGGAGAACATGCTCACGGCGGTGCAGGTGAAGGGGGCCGACGCGCCGCCGCTCAAGCGCTGGGTGTTCGAGCGCTCCCGCCGCGCCGCGGCGCGCGCCGAGATCTTGAGGAGCGAGGGCAAGCGGATCCCCCTCGGCCTGCGCGTGCGCATGGCCCTGGGCGAGTTCTTCGTCTACGGTCCGCTGCGTGATCAGCTCGGCCTGCGCCGCGTGCGCTGGGCGTTGACCGGCGGCGCGCCGCTCGGGCCCGACACGTTCCGCTTCTTCCGCTCGATCGGCGTGAACCTCAAGCAGATCTACGGCTCCACGGAGACCACGGGCCTGGTGTCGGTGCAGCCGACCCGGGAGGCCAACCCGACCACGGCCGGGCGGCCGTGTCCGGGCATCGAGGTGAAGATCGCCGAACGCGGCGAGGTGCTCGTGAAGAGCGCCGGCGTCTTCCGCGGCTACCTCAAGAACGACGAGGCCACGCGCGAGGTCATCGACGCCGAGGGCTGGTTCCACACCGGTGACGCCGGGTTCATCGACCCGCGTGGCCATCTCGTCATCATCGACCGCGCCAAGGACGTGGGCTCGCTGGCCGACGGCACGCCGTTCGCGCC
>QHSB01000232.1 GCA_003220335.1 Candidatus Rokuibacteriota bacterium | reverse complement strand
GTGATGGAGAAGCTCGAGTCCGACCCGATGCAGCTCGACCGCGAGCTCGACTGGGTCATCAAGCGCCAGTGGATCGAGAGCTACATGACGCGCAACCGCCTCTCCTGGCGCGATCCGAAGATCTCGCTGATGGACCTGCAGTACCACGACATCCGTCCCGACCGCGGGCTCTACTACAAGCTCGTCGCCAAGGACATGGTCGACCGCATCACCGACGACGAGACGATCGAACGCGCCAAGCACGAGCCGCCCCAGACGACACGCGCGCGGCTGCGCGGCGAGTTCATCCGGCAGGCCAATCTCAAGGGCAAGGACTACCGCGTCGACTGGGTCTACCTGAAGCTGAACGACCCCGAGCGCGAGACGATCCTCTGCAAGGACCCGTTCCAGTCCCACGACGAACGGGTCGAACGCCTCATCCGCTCCTTCTGAACGCCCTGGATCCCTACCAGGGATTCCGCGCGGCCCGACTCCTCCTCCTCCTCGTCCTCGCCGGCGTCTTCCTCTGGCTGGCCGGCGGCCGCGCGCCATCGCGGCGGCTGCGCGCCCTCGCCGTCGGTCTCGCCGCCGCCGCCGCGCTCGCCTATCCGAACTTGGGCTTCTTCCACGTGTACTACAAGAGCCCGATCCACTGGCACGACACCTTCCACTACTTCATGGGCGCCAAGTACCTGCCCGAGCTCGGCTACACGCGCATCTACGAGGCCACGTGGGTGGCCGGGCGCGAGCTCGGCGCCTTCGCGCCGATCCGCCAGGTGCGGGATCTCGCCACCTACGCGCCGCGAGACGTCACGACCATCGACGCGGCGGCGGTGCGCGGCCGCTTCGCGCCCGCGCGCTGGCAGGCCTTCAAGCGCGACCTGCTCGTGTTCGGCCCACACATCGACACCTGGGAGCACGTCTTCCTCGACCATGGCTACAATGACCCGCCCCCGCGCGCGCTGATCCTGCACCTGCTCGTGCGCTGGGTGCCGGCGACGCCGCGCGCGCTGTTGCTGCTGACCTCGCTCGACTACGCGATCGTGCTGGCGACGTTCTGGGCGGTGCGGCGCGCCTTCGGCGGCCTCGCCGCCTGCCTCGCTTTCGCCTTCCTCGCGCTGAGCTTCTTCGCCCGCTTCGATTTCATCGGGGGCTCGCCCCTGCGCTGGGACTGGATCTGCGCGCTGCTGCTCGGGGCGGCCGCGCTCGCGCGCCGCGCTCCCGTCGTGGCCGGCCTCGGCCTCGGCTACGCCGTCCTCGCGCGCATCTTCCCCGCGCTGTTCCTGCTGCCGCTCGCCGTCAAATGGGTGCAGGCGCGCCGCACGGGCGCGCGCGATCCGGGGCTCACTCGGTGTCTCGCCGCCGCGGCGGTCCTCGTGCTGACGGTGACCCTGGCCCTGGTGGCCGTGCCCGGCAGCCGCACCCTGAGCGAGGAGTTCGCGGCGAAGATCCGCCTGCACAACCAGAGCGTCTACACGAACCACGTCGGCCTCGGCTCGGTGATCGCGTTCCACACCGCGCCCTGGATCGAGCGTCCCGACGGCACCGTCTTCGTCCCGAGCGAGGCGGTGCTGGCCGCGCGGCCGCCATCGTGGGTGCTGCTCGCGGTGTCCGTGCTCTATCTCCTGGTGGCGCTGCCGCTGATGCTCAAGGCGCCGCCGCTCGAGTCGATGATGTACGCGGTGCCGCTCGTGTTTTGCGCGCTCTCGCCGGCGGGTTACTACTACTCGTTCCTCGTGCTGCTCGTGCTGTTGCCCTGGCGCGACGGCGTCGCCGACCCGGTGCGCCTGGTCGCGATGGGTCTCCTCGCCCTGGTCGGCGCCGCGGCCTTCGCCTTCGAGATGGCCTCTCCGGACCTCTTCCCGCTCTTTTACAAGGTGTCGATCCAGCTCGGCGTCTTCTTTCTCTTCTGGCTCGTCTTCGAGTACGTTCGCCTCGCCGCGCCCGTCGGCCGCCGTCCCTCGGTCCCGGCGGCGGCCGCGTCCACGACCCGAAAAGCTTGACCCTCGTCGCGGCCGGGTGCTACATCTGAATCTGCGACGTATCGCACGCGGCCGTCGCCGCGGCATGTTTTCTCTCCGGGTGCCCGCGGGGTCGCTCACGCCGTCGCGCTCGGACAGGAGGAGGCATCGCTCGCCCATGTTCTTCAGGAAGAAAAAGAACGCCGGCAACCCAGGCAGCGCCGCGCCCCGCACCAACGATCTCAGCGCGTTCATCGACGAGGCCTCCGAGATCGACGGCAAATACACGTTCAGCGGCACCGTCATGCTGAACGGCAAGTTCAAGGGCGAGATCTCCTCGAACGACACGCTCATCATCGGTGAGAAGGCCGTGGTGAAAGCCTCCATCCGCGCGGGTGTCATCCTCATCAGCGGCGAGGTCGTCGGCAACGTGCTCGGCACCGAGCGCGTGGAGCTGCGCGGCACCGCGCGGGTCTTCGGCGACGTCGAGGCGCCGGTGGTGGTCGTGGAGGAAGGCGTGATGTTCGAGGGCCAGTGCCGGATGACCAAGCGCCCGGCCGACGCGCCCGACGTCGCCGTTCTCCCCTTCAAGCGCTAGGGTTCGTCGTCGGTCAGCGTCCTCGCTCGCCAGCACGACGCCGCAGCTCGGCCAGCGTGTGTCGCAGCCGCGGCCGCTCCGGATCCGTGAGATCGAGCTCGTCCCACGGCACCGTGTGGCGTTCGGCCGCGCGGGTGAGACGGCCCAGCACGTTGCGGACCAGCGGCCCCGCGGCCAGCCGCTCCACGAGGCCGCCGATGCCCAGCACGTAATCGCCGACGATCCACTCCGCGTCGCGCCGCTCGGCGCGCACCTCTTCGATGCGTCCGACGCGACGGCCTCGGGCGTCGACGACGCGTCGGCCCACCAGCTGCTCGAGGCGGATCTCCGCCATCACCCGCCTCCGGGCAGGCGGGTGATCAGCCGCGCCAGCCATGCTTCGACGCGCCACGCCGCCGTCTGCGTGGCGTCGACGGCGACGTAGATCTCGCGGCCTACAGCGACGACCGAGGCCTGTGGCAGGCGCGTCGACGTCGCACGCGCGCTCCAGCGCCCCAGCCATCGGGTCAGCCAGCGCGGCAGCCGGCCCAGTCGCGTGGCCGCGCCAACCTCGAGAGCGATCACGCGCAGCGCCGCGCCGTCGCGAACCTCGAGCACGATGCCGTCGACCTTGCCGAACGGGCGCCCCTCGCGATCGACGAGCTGCTTGTCGAGAACGTCGCGCACGAGGTGCAGCACAGCTCAGCCTCCCGCCAGCTCGAGCGGCAGGGAGACGACCGCGAGTACACAGGCGAGCGCCACCACCACGAGCACGAGCACGTTGGCGAGCCGGCCGTTGACGTGCTCCCCGACGTACTCGCGGTCGTTCATGAGCACGAGGAACGGAACCACGGCCAGCGGCAGCGAGGCGGCGTTGAGGGCCATCGCGACGTTGGTGACGCGCAGCGGGTCGAGTCCCACGACCACGAGGGCGGTGGCCAGGACCAGGGCCAGCGTGTAGGAAACGCTGAAGCGCGCTGCGTCGCGCGGCCTTGCGTTCTCGCCCCAGTTCCAGCCGAAGCCCTGCGCGATCATGTAGGCGAGGGCCAGGCTCACCTCCAGCGCCGCGCCGAAGCACGCGATGCCCAGGGCGGCGACGAACAGCGGATAGCCCCACCGGCCGAGCGCGTCGGTGAGCATCGGCGCGATCTGGTCGTAGGAGTCGAGCCGGACGCCGCGCGTGTAGACGAGCGCGGCCACGACCAGCACCGCGGCCGCCAGCGTTGCGCCGAAGCCCATGCCGAATGCCGAGACGAGGCGGTTGGCGGGCACGTCGTCCGCATCCCAGCCATCCTCCACAGCACCCGACGAGTCGAAGTAGAACAGGTATGGCGTCAGGGTGGCGCCGAGGATGCTGACGGCCAGGAACCAGTAGCGGCTCGGCGCGTACGGGGCCGCCGACGGCACGAAACCGGCCGCGACCTCGCCGGCCGACGGGTGCAGGCGCACGGCGGCGATCAGGAAGGCGACCGTGACGAGCCCGAGCAGCGAGACGCCGTCCTCGATCACGCCGAAGGTGCCCCGCCAGAGCAGCAGCCAGACGGCAAGCATCACCGGGAGCGCCCACCACTGGAAGCCGATCCCCGTCGCCAGCTGCAGGGCCATGCACACGCCACCGAGCTCCGCGGCCAGGGTCAGCATGCTCACCGCCACGACGCCGATCAGGGGCAGCAGGAAAAAAGAGAACCCGAAGCGCTCCCGCATCGCGCCGGCGATCGTATGGTGGCTGACCGCGGCCAGCCGCCCCGACATTTCGATGAGCACCACGAGACAGACGACGCCGAGGAGCAGAACCCACAGCAGGCTGTAGCCGAACTCCGCGCCGGCTTGGACGGACGTCGCGATCGAGCCGGCCTCGAGGAAGCCGCCGAAGCTCGTCACGACGCCGAGAGCCACATGGAGCAGCTTCTTCATTCACCGCAGAGCGGTGCAACCGACGTGCCCCGGCGCGCGAATTGCTACCCCATGTGCGCCGGAGAGCAGGGAACGTCGTGGACGGGCGGAACGCGAGACGCGAGCGGAACCGCCGGCTCGCCATCGCCGTCGTGGCGACGGTGGCGGCCGGCCTCCTGGCGGCGCAGGCGTGGACCGACGAACCGGGCCGGACGAAGGCCGACGCCGACGACGGTCAGTGGGTCCGAGCCGCTCGCGACTACGCCTCCACCCGCTATAGCGGCCTGGCGCAGATTACCTCGGCCAATGTCAGGCAGCTCCGGCTCGCCTGGAGCTTTCATACGGGCGTCGAGCGGGGCCAGGAAGCGGCCCCCCTCGTCATCGGCGACACGCTCTACGTCGTCACGCCCTACCCGAACGTCCTCTGGGCGCTCGATCTGCGTCGTGACGGCGCCGTGCGCTGGAAGTACGAGCCGAAGCCGGCGACGGCGGCGCAGGGCGTCGCCTGCTGCGACACCGTCAATCGCGGCGCCGCCTACGCCGACGGCCGCGTCGTCTTCAACACGCTCGACGCACAGACGGTGGCGGTCGACGCGAGGTCGGGACGTGAGCTGTGGCGCACGAAGCTCGGCGACATCAACCGCGGCGAGACGATGACGATGGCGCCGCTGATCGTCCGCGACCGGGTGCTCGTCGGTAATAGCGGCGGGGAGTTCGGCGTCCGCGGCTGGCTGACGGCGCTCGACCTCGCGACGGGTGCGATCGCGTGGCGCGCGTACAGCACCGGCCCGGACCGCGACGTGCTGATCGGTCCGCGCTTCCGGCCGTTCTACGCCGCGGACCGCGTGCCCGAGCTCGGCGTCGCGTCGTGGCCGGCGGAAGCGTGGAAGATCGGCGGCGGGACGGTGTGGGGCTGGATCTCCTACGACGCCGACCTCGACCTCGTCTACTACGGCACCGCGAACCCCGGCCCGTGGAACGCCGAGCAGCGGCCCGGCGACAACAAGTGGACCAACACGATCTTCGCGCGCCGGCCCGCCACCGGCGAAGCCGTATGGGCCTATCAGCTGACGCCGCACGACGTGTTCGACTACGACGCCGTGAACGAGCAGATCCTCGTCGACCTCGACCTCAAGGGCCGCCGGCGTAAGGTCCTCGTGCGGCCCGAGCGCAACGGCTACGTCTACGTCATGGACCGGGCGACCGGCGAGGTGCTCTCGGCGACCGCCTTCGCGCACGTCAACACCACCCGCGGCGTGGATCTCGCGACGGGCCGCCTCACCGTCAACGACGAAAAGACGCCGGTGCTCGGCAAGGTCGTGCGCGACATATGCCCGGCCGCGCCCGGCGCCAAGGACTGGCAGCCGTCGGCGTGGTCGCCACGCACCGGCCTCCTCTACATCCCGCACCAGAACCTCTGCATGGACTTCGAGTCGCTGGACACGAGCTATATCGCCGGCACGCCGTACGTCGGCGCGATCGTGCGGATGTACGCCGGGCCCGGGGGCCAGCGGGGCGCCCTCACGGCGTGGGATCCGGTGGCCGAGCGCGCGGCGTGGTCGCTGCGCGAGCCCTTCCCCGTCTGGAGCGGCGCGCTGGCCACCGCCGGCGACGTCGTTTTCTACGGCACCATGGATCGCTGGATCAAGGCCGTGCACGCGCGCACCGGCGAGCTGCTCTGGCAGTTCCAGACCGCCTCGGGGATCATCGGCCAGCCCATCACCTTTCGCGGCCCCGGCGGCAAGCAGTACGTCGCCGTCCTCGACGGCGTCGGCGGCTGGGCGGGCGCCATCGTCTCCGTCGGCCTGGATGCACGCGATCAGTCCGCGGGCGGCGGCTTCGTCAACGCGATGCGCGACCTGCCGCGGCACACGCCCCGCGGCGGCACCCTCTGGGTCTTTGCGCTGCCGTGAACACCGCGCTCGCCGGGCTCCTGGTCGTCCTCGTCGCGGGCGGTACCACGGCCGCGGCGCCGCCGGCGCTGCGTGTCTGCGCCGATCCCAACAACCTGCCCTTCTCGAACGCGCGCGGCGAGGGCTTCGAGAACCGCCTCGCCGAGCTGCTGGCCCGCGAGCTCGGCGCCCGCCTCGAGTACACGTGGTCGGCGCAGCGCCGCGGCTTTCTGCGCAATACCCTCGAGGCCGGCGCCTGTGACGTGCTGCTCGGCGTGCCGGTCGGCTTCGACCCGGTCCTCGTCACGCGGCCATACTACCGGTCGACGTACGTGTTCGCGTGGCGGCGCGACCGCGCGCTCGACATCCGCTCGCTCGACGACCCGCGGCTGCGCGGGCTGCGCGTCGGCGTCCAGCTCATCGGCAACGACGGCGTCAACACGCCGCCGGCCCACGCGCTGTCCCGTCGCGGCATCGTGGACAACGTCCGCGGCTTCAGCGTCTACGCCGACTACGCCCAGCCGAATCCGCCCGCGCGGATTCTCGACGCGCTGATCGCGGGCGAGATCGACGTCGCGGTCGTCTGGGGCCCGCTCGCCGGCTACTTCGCCCTGCGGCTGCCCGCGCCGCTGGCGTTGGCGCCGGTGACGCCCGCCGCCGACCCGCCGGGCCTGCGCTTCGCGTTCGCCATGGCGGCGGGCGTGCGGCGCGACGACGTCGCGCTGCGCGACGGATTGCAGGCGGCGCTCGATCGCCGCGCCGACGACGTGCGCGCGATCCTCGACGCCTACGGCGTGCCGCGCGCGGCGGAGCCGCCGCGGTGAGGCGGGCGATCGGCGCCCTTCTTTGCGCGGCGCTGGCTACCACGGCGTGCCAGCGCGAGCAGCGGCGGTTCTCGGACTCGCGGCCTCGCGACGCCGAGCGCTCGGCGTGGGCGGTCGCCGAGGGCAAGCGTCTCTACCAGGCGTTCAACTGCGACGGATGCCACGGCCGCGGGGGCGGCGGCGGCATGGGCCCGCCGCTCATGGACGCCGCGTGGATCTACGGCGTCGCTCCGGACAACGTGTACGCGAGCATCATGCGGGGCCGGCCGAACGGGATGCCGGCCTTCGGCGGCCGCGTCACCGAGTCGCAAGCGTGGCAGCTCGTGGCCTACGTGCGCTCGCTGAGCGGACAGCCGAGCCGCGGCGCGCGACCCGGCCGGGACGATCACATGCAGGTCCGCGAATCCGAACAGGCGCGGCGCGCCGAGCGTCCCGTGGCCGCCGGCACGCCGAAGCCCGGACGATGACGCGCGTGGCGCTCACGCTGGCGCTCACGGCCCTCGGCGGCTGCGCCGGTCGTCCGGCCGCGCTCGACCCCGCCGGCCCGCAGGCCGCGCGTATTGCCGGCTTCTGGTCGCTCCTCCTCGCGGTCTCGATCGCCGTGTCGGTGCTGGTGCTCGCGGTCTTGCTCGACGCCCTCGCGCGTCGGCGCGGCGGGAGCCTGCCGCCCCCCCCGGCCGTGGACCCGCGGCTCGAGCGCCGGCTGACGTTCGGCGTGGCGGCCGCCGTCGTCCTCACCGCCGTCCTCCTGCTCTTCCTGTTCGTGGCGAGCCTGCGCACGGCGCGCGCGCTGAACGCGCTCGGTGAGCCCGACGCCTTGACGGTCGAGGTCACCGGGCATCAGTGGTGGTGGGAGGTCGAGTACTGGGACTCGGCGCCCGCGCGCCGCGTCCGCACGGCCAACGAGATCCACGTGCCCGTCGGGCGTCCGGTGCTCGTCAAGACGCGCTCGGCCGACGTGATCCACAGCCTGTGGGCGCCGCGGCTGGCCGGCAAGAAAGACCTCCTCCCGCAGCACGCCACGTCGCTCTGGATGCAGGCCGATCGCCCCGGGATGTTCGACGGGCAGTGCGCGGAGTTCTGCGGCCACCAGCACGCGCACATGCGGCTCACCGTGGTGGCCGAGGCCCCGGAGGCCTTCCAGACGTGGCTCGCCCATCAGCGCACGCCGGCCGCGGAGCCGACCGAGCCGGCGCTCCTGCACGGCCGCGAGGTCTTTCTGGCCGGGCCGTGCGCGCTCTGCCACACGATCGCCGGTACGACCGCCGCGGCGCGCCTCGGTCCCGACCTCACGCACCTCGCGTCGCGAACAACGCTGGCCGCCGGAACCCTGCCCAACGACCTCGGCGCGCTGGCCGCCTGGCTCGTGGATCCGCAGTCGGTCAAGCCCGGCGTGCACATGCCGCCGGCGGCGCTGCCCCCGCGCGATTTCCAGGCGCTCGTCGCCTACCTGGGAAGCCTGCGGTGAGCGTCGTGGCCGCGCCCGATCGCGACGGGGAGGCGCACGACCGCGCGGCGCTCGCGCTGACCTGGGCGACGCCGCGCGGGCTCCGCGGCTGGCTCAGCACCGCCAATCACAAGGCGGTGGCCACGCGCTATGTGGTGAGCGCGTTCGTGTTCTTCGCGCTGGCCGGTGTGCTGGCGCTGATCATGCGCCTGCAGCTGGCGTGGCCCGAGAGCCGGCTGATCGGCCCCGACCTCTACAACCAGATCTTCACCGTGCACGGCAGCACGATGATGTTTCTCTTCGCGGTGCCGGTGATGGAGGCGATGGGGATCTACCTCGTGCCGCTCATGATCGGCACGCGCAATGTCGCCTTCCCGCGCATGAACGCGTTCGGCTACTGGACATACCTGATCGGCGGCGGACTGCTCTGGATCGCCTTCCTGCTGAACGTCGGGCCCGACACGGGCTGGTTCAGCTATGTGCCGCTGGCCGGCCCCGCCTATGCCGCGGGCAAGCGCGTCGACATCTGGGCGCAGATGATCACGTTCACCGAGATCGCCGCGCTCGTGGCCGGCGTCGAGATCGTGGTGACGACGCTGAAGTTCCGCTGTCCGGGCATGTCGCTGAACCGCATCCCGCTGCTCGTGTGGGCGATGCTGGTCATGGCGTTCATGGTGATCTTCGCGATGCCGGCCATCATGATCGCCTCCACGATGCTGGCGATGGACCGGCTCGTCGACACGCATTTCTTCAATCCGGCCGAGGGCGGCGACGTCCTGCTGTGGCAGCACCTCTTCTGGTTCTTCGGCCACCCCGAGGTCTACATCATCTTCGTGCCGGCGACGGGCTTCGTGTCGAGCCTCATCACGGCGTTCGCGCGCCGGCCGATCTTCGGGTACCCGGCCATGGTCCTCGCGCTGATCTCGACGGGCTTCCTCGGCTTCGGGCTGTGGGTGCACCACATGTTCGCGACGGGCCTGCCACAGCTCGGCGAGAGCTTCTTCACCGCGGCGAGCATGATGATCGCCATCCCGAGCGGCATCCAGGTGTTCTGCTGGCTCGCCACGCTGCGCAGTGGGCGCATCGTCGTGCGCGCGCCACTGCTGTTCGCGCTCGGCTTCATCGCCCTGTTCGTGCTGGGCGGACTCACCGGGGTCATGGTCGCCGCGGTGCCCTTCGATCTCCAGGCCCACGACACGTATTTCGTCGTCGCCCACTTCCACTACGTTCTCGTCGGCGGCGCCGTCTTCCCCCTGCTCGGCGCGATCCTGTTCTGGCTGCCCAAGATGACGGGCCGCATGCCCAGCGAGAGCCTGGGTCGGTGGTCGTTCGCGGTGCTCTTCGTCGGCTTCAACCTCACGTTCTTTCCGATGCACCGGCTCGGGCTGGCGGGCATGCCCCGCCGCGTCTACACGTACCTCGCACAGACGGGCTGGGCCGGCGGCAACCTGCTCGCCAGCGCGGGCGCCGGCGTGATGGCCGTGGGCGTGCTGCTCTTCGTTGCCAACGTCGCCTGGACGCTCGGGCGCGGAACGCCCGCCGGCGCCGATCCGTGGGGCGCCGACACGCTCGAGTGGTCGGTGCCATCACCGCCTCCCGCGTACAACTTCGTCTACCTGCCGGTGGTGGAGAGTCGCACGCCGCTGTGGACGACCCCGACGCCGGCGGTGGTGACGGGCCTGCGCACCGACGTCCCCGAGGTGCTCGTCACCGACACCATCGACGCCACCCCCGACCACCGCCACGTGCTGGACGGTCCGAGCGTGTGGCCGCTGCTGACCGCGCTGGCCTCCGGCATCGGCGTGATCGTCGCGATCTTCACGCCCTGGGGCGTCACGCTCGGCGCCGTGCTGCTGCTCATCACGCTGACGGGCTGGTTCTGGCCGCGCGGGGTGCCCGTGAGCGACACGGCGCGGGAGCGCGCATGAGGCGCGCGACGCTCGACGTGTCGGCGCTGCCGAGCGTGGTGTTCGGAGCGCGCGCGCCGATCTGGTGGGGCGTGGTCGGCCTGCTCCTCATCGAGGGAACCGCGCTGGCGCTCGTCGCCGCCGCCTATTTGTACTTGCGACTGAACTTCGAGGCGTGGCCGCCGCCCGGCACGCCCCCGCCACGCCTGGGCGCGGCGACGGCGGATCTCGTCGTGCTGCTGGCCAGCGTGCTGCCGATGGCGCTGGTCGATCGCGCCGCCCGACGCGAGGCGCGCCGGCCGGCGTGGCTCGCCCTGCTGGTGGTGATCGCGCTCGGCGCGGTCTCGCTCGCGCTGCGGATCCCCGAGTTCCACGCGCTCGGCTGCCGCTGGGACTCGCACGCCTACGGCTCGGTCGTGTGGACGACCCTCGGCATGCACACCGCGCACGTGCTCACTTCCACTGTCGAGAACGTGCTCCTCGCCGCCCTGCTGCTCGCCGGACCGCTCGAGCGAAAGCACTACGTCGACGTCCACGTGAACGCGCTCTATTGGTACTTCGTGGCCGGAACCTGGACGCTCGTCTACGCGCTCGTGTTCCTGGGCGCGCGCTGGCTATGAGCCCCGGTCGCCTCGGGCTCGCCATCCTCCTGGGCCCCGTGACGTGGCTCGGGTGTCTCGAGGCCGATTACGCGCTCGTGCCGTGGGCCTGCTCCCGTCCGGAGGCGGGGCTCGCCGCGCTGTTTGCCGTGGCGGCGGTGGCGCTCACGGCGCCGCTCGTCGGGCTGCTGCTCGGCTGGCGTGCGTGGCGCACGGCGGGCGACGGCCCGACCGACGGGCCGCCGCCCGAGGGCCGCGGTCGATTCATGGCGCTCACCGCGCTCGGCTCGGGAGGATTGTTCCTGCTGGTGGCGCTGGCCAATACGCTCCCGAAGCTGCTGCTGGGCCCGTGCGAGTGACGCTGGTCGCGGCGCTGGTGCTCGCCCCCGGTGTCGCCGCCGCTCACGCGATGGACGCGGCAGCCTCGCCTGCCGTCGGCCACCGCGTCGTCCTCGCGCTGCTGCTCGCCGGCGCCGCCCTGTACGCGCGCGGACTCGCGCGGCGGCGCGGCGCCTGGCCGACCTCGCGCGTGCTCGCGGCCGCCGCCGGTGCCCTCACGATCGGGCTCGCGGTCGCTTCGCCGCTCGACGCGCTCGCGCACGCGAGCCTCGCCGCCCACATGACCCAGCACACGCTGCTCACGGTCGTCGCCGCACCGCTGCTCGCGGCCGCCCGCCCATTGGGCGTCTTCGCCGCTGCGCTGCCACGCGCGGTCCGCCTCCCACGGTTCCTGGTCGTGCCGTCGCCCGGCGTGGCGTGCGCGCTGCACGCCGTCGCGCTCTGGGCATGGCACCTGCCCGGACCGTACGGCGCGGCTCTGGGCTCGCCGGCGCTGCACGCCGCCGCGCACGCCTCGCTGCTCGGCACCGCGGCGCTTCTGTGGTGGTCGATAAGCCGCGGCCGCGCGCGCCTCGCCGGCGTGTTGTGGCTCTTCGCGACGGCGCTGCACGCGGGGGCACTCGGCGGCCTGCTCGCCATCGCGCCGCGCCCGTGGTTCTCGGCGCATGCCGGCGCGCCCGGGGCACTCGCCGACCAGCAGCTGGCCGGACTGATCATGTGGGTTCCGGCGGGGGCGGTGATGACGGCCCTCGCGCTGGCGCTGGCGGCCGGCTGGCTGCGCGACGCCGAGCGCCGGACACCCGGGCTCGAGGGGTTGCGCGACCGGCGCGACGTCGGCGGCTGAGGGACTCTCAGAGGCGCCAGTCGCGCGTGAGCGCCGCCACGCGCGCCAGCAGCTCGGCCTCCGAGACGCGCGCCAGCCGCGCCCCGTCGACCACGCGCTGGCCGTGGACCCAGACGTCGGTCACCGCCTGCGGCGACATCGCGAACACGACGTTGGCCAGGAGGTTCGTGGCCGGATGCAGTGACGCGTGGCCGAGGTCCACGGCCACGAAGTCGGCGAGCCGGCCGGCCTCGATTTGTCCGGCCGGCAGGCCGAGGATGGCCGCGCCCGACTCGGTGCCGAGGCCGAAGACGCTCGCCGCCGGCAGCGCCCCGCCGTCCAGCAGCCGCACGCGCTGGAGCAACGAGGCCATCCGCATCTCCTCGAAGACCGACAACCGGCTGTTGGTGCAGCCGCCGTCCGTGCCGAGGCCGACCCGCACGCCGGCGCGGAGGAGCTCGGGCACCCGCGTGACGCCGTCGCCCAGGAACATGTTGCTCGACGGGCAGTACGCCAGCGCGGCCCCCCGCGCGCCCATGAGCGCGATCTCCTCGTCGTCGAGCCACACCGCGTGTACGGCGATCGTGCGCGCGCCGAGCGCGCCGAGGCGGTCGAGGTGGCGCAGCGGCGTCGCGCCGTGCTCGCGCAGCGTCCGCTCGCCCTCGTAGCGCCCCTCGGCCACGTGGATGTGCATCGGCACGGCCTCCGTCGCGGCCACCTCCCAGCCGGCGCGGATCATGGCCGGCGACGCGCCGTGGGGGCTGTGTGGTGCCACGTGCACGTCCACCGTCGCGTCGTGGCGGTGGGCGGCGATCAGCTCGCGCACGCGGCGGGCCGCCTCCGTCGGGCTCTCGCGGTAGCGCGTGGGCGCGCCCTCCCAGTCGTACATCGTGCGCGCCAGCACGAGCCGGATCCCGACGGCGCGCGCGGCGGCGATCACCGCCTCCGCGTTCTCGTGGCCGCCGTCGTTGAGGTAGAAGAAGTCCACGCACGTCGTCACGCCGTGGCGCAGCATCTCGGCGAAGGCGAAGGCGGCGCCGAGCGCGATGCCCTCGCGGTCGAGCCGCTCGGAGAACGGATAGAGCACGCGGTCGCGCCAGCCCGCGAAGTCGAGGTCGTCGCCGAGCCCGCGCAGCAGTGACTGGAAGGTGTGGCAGTGCGCGTTGACCGTGCCCGGCAGCAACGCCCTGCCCGGCAGGGCCACGTCGCCCGCGCGCGCCGCGCCGGCGGCGCCGACCTGGGCGATGCGGCCGTCGGTCACCGTGATGGCGGTGTCGCGGCGCCAGCCATCGGGCGTGAGCACGATCTCGGGCACGAGTCTCATCGGCGGCCGTCGAGTATACTGCCGAGCCATGACGCCCCACCACGCGACGCCACGTCCGCGCGCGGGCTTCGGCGCGCCGGCCGCGTGCGAGGGCGTCGCCTGATGCGCCTGGGCTTCGTGCTCGCGGGCGCCGCCAGCCTCCCCGCCGCCGAGTTCGCGGATGTGATCCGCGAGACGGAGGCGCGCGGCTATCACACCGCGTGGACGGGCGAGACCGGCGGCTACGACGCCATCGCGGTGATGGCCACGATCGCCGCCCACAGCCGGACGCTGCACGTGGGCTCCGCGGTCGTCCCCGTGCAGACGCGCACGCCGACGCTGCTCGGCATGAGCGCGGCCGCCCTCGGCCATCTGGCGCCCGGCCGCGTCGCGCTCGGCCTCGGGCTCTCGAGCCGGATCATCGTCGAGCAGTGGCACGGCCTGAAATTCTCGGCGGCGCTCGCGCAGATCCGCGAGGCCGTGCAGATCATCCGCCTCGTGAGCGCGGGCGAGCGCGTGAACTTCGAGGGGACGTTCTATCGCGTGAAGAACTTCCGGCTCACCGCGCCTCCCGCGCCCGTGCGCATCGTGCTGGCCGCCCTCGGCCCCGAGATGCTCGAGCTGGCCGGCGAGATCGCCGACGGCGTCGTGCTGAACTGGATCCCGCCGGAGGCGGTACCCGCGTCCATCGCCCACCTCGAGGCAGGCGCGAAGAAGGCCGGCCGCACGCTCGAGGGCTTCGAGATCGCCTCGTTCATCCGCACGTGCGTGACCGACGACGTGCAGGCGGCGCGGGCGGCGCTCGCGCGCGACATCACCGGCTACGCGATCGTCGACGTCTACGCGTCGTTCTTCCGGACGGCCGGGTTCGTCGCCGAGGTCGAGGCCGTCAACGCGCGGTGGGCGGCCGGCGACCGCGCCGGCGCCGTCGGCGAGATCTCGCCGCGCGTGCTCGACGGCCTCGGCGTCGTCGGCGACGAGGCCTGCTGCCGCGCGCGGATCGAGGCCTTCGCGCGCGCCGGCCTCACGCAGCCGGTGGTGCTGCCCTTCAACCCGGCGGCCGCCGCCGGCGGCGACCCGCGCCCCGCGCTCCTGCGCACCCTGCGCGCCTTCGGCGGATGACGCTGCGGGTCCTCGGCGTGATTCCCGCACGGCTGGCATCCACGCGCCTGCCGCGCAAGCTCCTGCGCGACATCGCGGGGCGCCCCCTGATCTGCTGGACGTGGGAGGCGGCGCGGCGCGCCCCGGAGCTCCGCGACGTGCTCGTGGCCACCGACGCGCAGGAGATCGTGGACGTCTGCGCCGCGCACGGGATCCCCGCCATCCTCACCTCGCCGGCGCATCCCTCGGGCACGGATCGCGTGTGGGAAGTCGCGCAGGGCCGCGCCGCCGACGTCTACGTCAACGTGCAGGGCGACGAGCCGCTCGTGACCCCCGGCCACGTGGCGCGGCTCGTCTCGCCGTTCCTCACGCACCCCGACACGCAGGTGAGCACGCTGAAGATCCGCGCGACCGACGCCGAGAAGCCGCTGCCGAGCGTGAACAAGGTCGTCGTCGACGCCGATGGCCGCGCGCTCTACTTTTCGAAGTTCCCGATCCCCTACGATCGCGACGGCATCGGCACGCCCGTGTACAAGCACATCGGGCTCTATGCCTACCGCCGGGCCGCGCTCGAGGCCTTCCATCGCCTGCCGCCCTCCGAGCTCGAGCAGACCGAGCGGCTCGAGCAGCTGCGCTTCCTCGAGAACGGCATTCCGATCACGGTGGTGGAGACGACCGAGGCCACGGTCGGCGTGGACACCGAGGACGATCTGCACACCGTGCAGGCGCTGCTCGCGGCGCGGGGGCGGTGAGCCAGCGCTGGGCGATCCTCGCGGTCATCATGCTGGCGCAGACCGTCGCCAACATCGGTCCCCTCGGTATTCCCGCCATCGCCTCGCTGATCCGTGACGACCTCGAGCTGACGCTGACGCAGGCCGGCTCCTTCCTCTCCGTCTACTATCTCGGGCCGGTCGCGATGTCGTTCTTCGCCGGCATGCTCGCCGATCGCTGGGGCACCGCGAAGACGCTCGTGCTCGGCCAGGCGCTCATCGCCGGCGGCCTGCTCGCCGCCAGCGCCGCGGGCTCCTACGGCGTGCTGCTGGCGCTGCTCGGCCTCGCGGGTGTCGGCTACGGCACGCTCAACCCCGCGTCGACGACGGCGGCGATGTCGTGGTTTCCGCCGCGCCAGCGCGCCACGGTGGTCGGGCTCAAGCAGGTCGGCCTGCCCTTCGGCGGCATGCTCGGGGCCGCGCTGATGCCCGCGCTGGCGCTGCGCCTGGGCTGGCGCTGGGCGATCGCCGCCGGCGCGCTGATGATCGTCGTGTGCGCCGTGCTCTCCGCGAGCGTCTACCGCGATCCGCCCGCCGAGGCGCCGCTGCGCCGCGCCGCGGGCGAGCGCGGGGCGGTCGCCGCCGTGCTCCGCTCGCGCGACCTCTGGCTCGTCGCCAGCGCCACGCTCGTGTTCGCCGCGATGCAGACGGTCTGGATGGCGTTCCTCGCGCTCTACCTGCAGGGCGTGGTGGGGCTCGCGCTGCTCGCCGCCAGCCGCTACCTGGCGCTCGCCCAGGCGGGCGGCGTCCTCGGCCGCGTCGCCTTCGGCGTGCTCTCCGACCGCACGTTCGGCGGCCGGCGGCGCGCCCCGCTCGTCATCGCCGGCTGCGGCTCCGCGCTCTGCTCGCTCGCCATCGCCTTCACCGGCCCGGCCGCGGGGGCGTGGCTCCTGACCCCGCTCGCGCTCGTGTTCGGCTTTTTCGGCATCGGCTGGAACGGCGTGCAGCACACGCTCATGGCCGAGATCGCCGGACCGCGCTCGGCCGGCACCGCGGTCGGGCTCGGGCTCGCCATCTCCTCGCTCGGCGTGACGCTGGGCCCGCCGGTGTTCGGCGCCTGCGTGACGGCGGCGGGCGGCTATCGCGGGCCGTGGATCGGGCTCTCGCTCGTGATGCTGGTGGGCCTGGGGCTGCTCGCGGTCGTCCGCGAGCGGCCGCGATTTTAGGCCTGGGTCAGGGTCACCGCCGTCGGCAGCGGCATCTTGATGCCTTCGGCGCGCAGCCGCTTCAGCAGGCGCTTGCGCAGCTCGTGCTGGACCGTGAACTGGTCGACGAAGCTCGCCACCTGGCAGGTCAGCGTGAACTCGAGCGCGTAGTCGCCGAAGCCGGGGATGAGGCGCGCCGACGGCGGCGGCTCCGCGAGGAGCCCGGGGACATGCCCTACCGCGCGCGTGGTCTCGTCCTCGAGCACGCGCTGGACCTCGTCGGCGTCGGCGTCGTAGCCGACGCGGACGCGGATCAGCAGGGCCATGCGCGTCTCGCCGAGGTCGTAGTTGGTGATGATGGATTCCGAGACGCGCTTGTTCGGCACGACCACGACGTTGTTCTGCAGCATGCGGATGCGCGTCGAGCGCCAGCCCACGTCCACCACGTAGCCCTCGACACTCTCGGCCGAGAGCCGCACGTAGTCGCCGACGCGGATCGGCTTGTCGGCGAGCAGGTGAAGACCGGCAAACAGGTTCGACAGCGTGTCCTGGAGCGCCAGCGCGACGGCGAGGCCGCCCACGCCCAGCGCGGTGAGGATGGGCGTGATGGCGATGCCGAGCGAGCTGAGCAGCACGAGGCTGCCGATGCTGAGGACGGTCAAGCGCACGGAGGTCCGGAAGAGCCCGGTGACGCCGACGGCGAGCGCGCGCCGCTCGCTGGCCGCCGCCACCAGCGAGCCGAGCACGCCGGCGACGGTCAAGGTCACCGACAGGATGATCGCGGCCTCGAGCACGGCGTGGATCGGAGCGGCCAGACGCGGAGGAAGCTCCGCCATCTCGATGGCGACGAAGAGGCCGAGCACGATGCACCAGAGCATCGACGGCACGCGGATCGCCCGTAAGAAGAGGCTGTCCTCCGTCGTGCGGTGGCCGCTCCAGCGGCGGACGGCCACGAACAGCGCGTGCCGGAACAACAGCGCGGCGACGCTCACCATCACGAGGGCGACGGCGGGCCAGAAGAGCCGGGACCACATGGCGTGCATGCTATCGTAGGCGCCATCCATGCGCCGCGTCTTCTACGGCTGGATCGTCGTCGCCGCCTCCGCGACGATCGTCTGCATCGGCCTCGGCTCGCTGTTCTCGCTCGGCGTGTTCCTCGTACCGATCGAGCGCGCGATGGGCTGGAGCCGCGGCGCGATCTCGACGGTCGCGCTGCTCAACTGGGCCGCAATGGGACTCGGCTCGTTCTGCTGGGGCGCGCTCTCCGACCGCATCGGCGGGCGCGGTGTCGCGCTCGGCGGCGGCTTCCTGCTCGGGCTCGGCCTCGTGCTCGCGAGCCAGGCGCAGGTGCTGTGGCAGTTTTACCTCAGCTTCGGCGTGCTGGTGGGCTTCGCCGTCGGCGCCTTCTACGCGCCGCTCACCGCCACCACGACCAGGTGGTTCACCGCGCGCCGCGGCCTCGCCGTCGCCCTCGTGTCGGCAGGTATCGGGCTCGGCATCCTCATCATCGCGCCGCTCGCGCGCGCGC
>QHSB01000231.1 GCA_003220335.1 Candidatus Rokuibacteriota bacterium | reverse complement strand
GGGCTGCTCCACCCCGCGGTGACCACGTCACCCTACCGGAGCGGTGGCTGCAAGTCAACCCGTCGCGCGACACAGCCCCCGCGCGCGCGACGTCACGCGGGGCCGGGCGTGTGACCGCGCCGGCCCCGCGATGCCGCGTTACTTGGTCTGCGACTTCTCCGGCGTCTGCGGAGGCGCGGAGGGCGAGCCGGTCGACGCGGGCGGCGGCGCCGGCTGGCTCGTCGTCGGGGAGGCCGACGGCGTGGCCGTCGTCGAGGACGCCTGGCCGCCCATCAGGTGGGTCTTGGTCTCGCTGTCGAGACGGCCGGTCTCCTTGATCTTCTCGGCCTTCTGGTAGCTGCGGAGCGCCGCCGACGTGCGCGGCCCGTGGATGCCGTCGATCGGGCCCGGATCCTGGCCCTTTTCCTTCAGCGCCGTCTGGGCCTGACGGACGTCATCGCTGCTCTCGGTCTTGGCCGCGATCTTGTCCTTGGCCTCGCGCGCCTTGGCCTTGGTCTTGTCGACGCCGCGGTCGACCTTCGAACCCACGGTATCCTTGCCCTCGGCCTTCCGAGCGGCCTCGGCCTTGTCTTCCGCGGACTCCTTCTTGTTGCCGCCGATCTTGTCCTTGACCTTGTCCTTGGTCTCGACCGTCTTTTCCTTGGTCTTGTCCCAAGCCTCGGAGGTCTTCTCCTTGGTCTTGTCCCAGGTCTCGGCCGCCTTCTCCTTGACCTTGTCCGTCGTGCTCTGGTCCTTGCTTGGATCCGCAGCGATGGCCGGCAGGGTGCTCCACGCGAGCCCCAGTGCGACGGCCAGTGCGGCAGTGGCGAGCTTGTGCATGGCTGGTCCTCCTCGACCGTGTGGCGTTGCAAAACCAACACCAGCAGCCGAGAGCCTGTCAGGCCTTCAACAGCTCCTCTGCAATCTTTTTCACATCCGCGGCGTCGACCTGTCCCTTGTGGGTTTTCATGACGTCGCCGACGAGACGGCCGATCTGCTTGGGATCGGTGATGCCGAGGCTCCGCGCACGCTCCTGCACGAGGCTACGCAACGCGGTGACGTCCAGGCCCCTCGGAAGGAACCGCTCGCAGAACTCGATCTCGAACCGGAGCTGGGCCGCCTGCGCGGCGCCACGCTCGCCCAGCTTCTCGTACTCGGCCAGCGCCTTCTGGAGCTGCTTGCGGTAGGCGCCGATCACGTCCCGCAGGAGGGCGTCGTCGACCTGGCCCGTGAAGCCCTTGGCCGTCCGGCGCTCCTGCAGCCGCGTTTTCAGCATACGGACCACGCCCGCCGTGCGCGTGTCCTTGGCGCGGATGGCCTGGGTCAGGGTGTCGGTGAGCTGCTGCTCGATGGCCATCAGTTGATCCGCTTCGCGCGGCCTTTCCATTCCTTGTCGCGCAGGACGAACTTCTGGACCTTGCCCGTCGACGTCTTGGGCAGGTCGCCGAACTCCACCGCGGCCGGGCACTTGAAGTGCGCGATGTGCTGGCGGCAGAACTCGATGACCTCGCCCTCGGTCGCCTGCATCCCCGGCTTGAGGGTGACGAACGCCTTGGGCCGCTCGCCCCACTTGTCATCGGGGACGGCCACCACCGCGCACTCCATCACCGCCGGGTGACGGGCCACGGCCTGCTCGACCTCGATGGTCGAGATGTTCTCGCCGCCCGAAATGATGATGTCTTTTTTGCGATCGCGCAGCTCGATGTAGCCGTCGGGGTGCCAGACCGCGATGTCGCCGGAGTGGAACCAGCCGCCCCGGAACGCCTCGGCGCTGGCGTCGGGCTGCTCGAAATAGCCCTTCATCACGTTGTTGCCGCGCATGACCACCTCGCCCAGCGCCTCGCCGTCCATCACCACGTCCTGCATCGCGTCGTCCACGACGCGCACGAGGTCGAACAGGACGTAGCCCTGACCCTGGCGCGCGGCCTTCTTCGCCATCTCGTCCGCCGGCAGGCGGTCCCAGTCGGCGTGCCAGGCGCAGACGGTGTGCGGACCGTACGTCTCGGTGAGACCGTAGACGTGCACGGGCCGGAAGCCCAGCTCCTTCAGTTTCGCCAGCAGCGTCGGCGACGGCGGCGCCCCGGCCACGGCGCAGGTCACCGTGCGCGGCAGCCGGTGGGCCTTGGGATCGTTCACGATGCCGATCTGCACGGTCGGCGCGCCGCAGTAGTGGGTGATGCCTTCGGTGTCGATGAGGTCCCAGATCCGGCTCGACTCCACGCGCCGCAGGCAGACGTGGGTGGCGCCCATGGCCGTCACGCCCCAGGTGAAGCACCAGCCGTTGCAGTGGAACATCGGCAGCGTCCACAGGTAGGTCGAATCGAAGGAGAGCCCCGTCTCGAGCATCTCGCCGATCGCGTTGAGGTAGGCCCCGCGATGGTGGATCATCACGCCCTTGGGGCGTCCCGTCGTGCCGGAGGTGTAATTGATGGAGACCGTCTCCATCTCGTCCTCGATCCACGGCTCGCACGGCTCGGGCGAGGCGGCGGCGAGGAAATCCTCGTAGGGGTCCCCGGCGGCCCCGGTGTCGTCCACGCGGATCACGCGCACACCGGTCAGGTCGAGCGGCTTGACGAGTCCTTCCAGCTCGTGGTCCACGAAGACGAACCTCGCGCCGGAGTGCTTGACGATGTAGCCGATCTCGTCGCTGCTGAGCCGCGTGTTGATCGGCACCAGCACGAGTCCGGCGGCGGGCACGCCGAAGTGCGCCTCGAGCATCGCGGGCGTGTTGGGACAGACGAAGGCCACGCGGTCGAGGTGGCGCAGCCCGGCCGCGCGCAGCCCCGAGGCCAGACGGTTCGCGCGCTCCTCGAACTGGCGGTAGGTATAGCGACGGTCGCCGTGGACGACCGCGATCTTGTCGGGAAACACGTAGGCGCTGCGCCGCAGGAACGAGACCGGCGTCAGCTCGGTGCGGTATGGCTGCGTCTCCTTCGAAATCCGCAGCACGCGCTTGGCGTTCTTTCCGGCCATCGATCGTGACCCTCCCGTGAGCCGAATTATAGCCTTGCGCCCTCCGGGCGGGTACTTCGCGGCGGCCTGCGCCGCTCGCTGGTCCGCGGATTGCTCCGTCCGCGGCCCCATGAATTGGCGAATGCTCGTCGCGCTGGCCGGCGCCGCCGCCGGCCTCATGTACCTGTTCGATCCGGATGCCGGCGCCCGCCGGCGGGCGCAGATGCGCGAGCAGTGGACGGAGCTCACGCGCCGCGCGGGGGACGCGCTCGGCGTGGCCACGGAGACGGCGCCCGCGCGCGTCAGCGAGACGCTCGAGCCGGCGTTGCGCCTGCTCAGCACGCTGGGCGGGGCGCTCTTCGCGGTGTGGGGACTACGCCGCCTGGATGAGCTGGTCGACGCCCTGGGTGAGCTCGTTCAGGGCTGAGCGTCAGTCGGCCGCAGCGCGCGCAGCGCCTCGTCGAGGCGCCCGGGCTCGACGGGCTTCACGAGGTGCAGGTCGAAGCCCGCCTCGCGCGCCTGCCGCATGTCCTCGCTCTGCCCGTAGCCGGTGAGCGCGATCAGCTTGATCGCGCGGCCGGACTCGGTCGCGCGGATCCGGCGCGCCACCTCGTAGCCGTTCAGACCCGGCAATCCGATGTCGACCAGCGCGACGTCGGGCCGCAGGCGGAGCGCCGCGTCGACGCCGGCGGGCCCGTCGGCGGCCGTGACGACCTCGTGGCGGTCGAGCGTCAGCAGCGCCAGCAGCATGTCGCGCGCGTCGGCGTTGTCCTCCACGACGAGGATCCGGCACGGCGCCACGCCCGCCTGGCGCCCGCCGGCGTCGTCGGAGACGGTGGTGCGCGCGACGGGCAGCCGGATCGTGAACACGCTGCCCTGCCCCGCGCCCGCGCTGCGCGCCTCCACGCGGCCGCCGTGAAGCTCGACGAGCTGGCGGACCAGCGTGAGCCCGATGCCGAGGCCGCCCGAGGCCCGCTCCGGCGGCTGATCGCCCTGCACGAAGAGGTCGAAGATGCGCGGCAGCAGATCGGGGCTCATGCCCACGCCGCTGTCGCTCACGCGCAGCAGGGCCTCGCCGCCCTCGACGCCGGTCCAGACGCGGATGGTGCCGCCGGCGGGCGTGAACTTGAGCGCGTTGCTGACGAGGTTGGTGACGACCTGCTCCAGCCGCGTGGCGTCCCCGGTCACCCACACCGGGCGGCCGTCGACCGAGACGTCGTGACGCTCGGTGACGCCCGCCGCGCGCAGGGTGGCCACGGCGCGCCGCGCGGCGGCCAGCAGGTCCATGGCACGGGGCTCGAGGATGATCTTGCCGGTCACCACGCGCCCGACGTCGAGCAGGTCGTCCATCAGCCGCGCGAGGTGCTGGGTCTGCCGGGCGATGATCTGGGTGGCCCGCGTACCGCGCAGGTCGTCGACGCGCAGGCGCTCCAGCACGGCCACCGCGCTGCCGATGGCGCTCAGCGGATTGCGCAGCTCATGGCCGAGCATGGCCAGGAACTCGTCCTTCGCGCGGTTCGCGCGCTCCGCCGTCGCGCGCGCGGCCACCAGCTCGGCCTCGTGCGCCTTGCGCTCGGTGATGTCGACGCCGATGCCGACGCGCGAGCCGTCGGAGAGTCGCACGTTGGACCACGAGGTCTGCACGACGCCGCCGCTCTTCGTCGTCATCTCGAGATCGAGCCAGCCCGGCTCCGGCGCCTCCATGTGCCGGCGCACCATGGCGCGGTACTCGGCATCGGGGTAGCAGGCGGCCATGAAGTCGACGCGCTGCGCCTCGGCGGCCGTCCAGCCCGTCACGCGCTCGAATTCGCGGTTGAGCCGCAGCACGCGCGTGTCGGGGGTGAACATCGTGATCATGGCCGGGATCGTGTCGATGATCGTCTGCAGCAGCTCGCGCTCGTGGTCGAGCGCCTGCTCGGCGCGCACGCGCGCGGTCACCTCCACCACGCTCGCCGTGGTGCCCGTCACGCGCCCGCGGCCGTCCAGGATCGGACTGTAGATCAGCGAGAAGTAGCGCTCACCTTTTTCGGAGGGGCCGTCGGACAACGGCACACGCAGCGAGTCCACGGTGACGGGCCGGCGCGTGGTGTGCACCCGCTGCAGCAGCGGCTCCAGCAGGTCGGCCGCCGCGTCGCCGAGCACCTCGCGCACCGTGCGCCCGCGATGCGCGCCCGGAGCCAGGCCGTTCATCTCGGCCAGGGCGCGGTTGACGCGGACGTACCGGAAGTCGGCGTCGTGGATGGCCAGGCCGAGCGGCGTGTGGCGCAGGAGCAGGTCCACGCTGTCGCGCGCGCGGTCGCGCGCGGCCACCAGGAAGCTCACGGTGACGCCGGCGCTGACGAAGAAGGCGAGCGCGACCACGTGTCCCTCGGCGCTGACCGACGGCGCCACGAGCCAGGCGCGCGTGATGAGGAGCGCCGACAGGACCGTCGCGAGCAGTCCGGGTCCCATGCCCGCAAACCACGCGACGAACACGACCGCGGGATAGAACGCCACGAACGGAATGCGCCCGCCCCACACGGGATCGAGGGCGGCGTGCAGCAGGGCCGCCAGCAGCACGGCGAGCACCGCGAGGCTGTAGCGGCTCACGAGCCGGCTTCGCGCCGTCATGTGCTGCCCAGAATTGAGGCGGAGCTTTCCCCCGCGCAATAGGGAAAATTTTTCACACCGCCGGCGGGGTCAGCGGGTGACGCGGTCGGTCTTGGCGGGGTCGAAGCGTCCAGTGGTCGCCAGCGCCCAGAGCACCCGCCAGGCGCCCCGCGTGGCGAGCAGCCAGTAGGTCTGGCAACGAAACGTGCCGACGAACTTCTGGCCGAGCGTCGTGCGCCGCACGTCGACGGCGCGCGGAAAATACCGAGCGAGGCTCTCGATCAGGTCCTGCGTCACGATGCCGCCCACCCAGATGGTGAGCCCGAGCGAGATCGACGGGAAGGCGATGCCGAGCGCGAACAGCACCGGGTGCTCGGCAAAGCGGTACGCGAGGTGCCAGCCGAGGAAGCCGAGGACGGGATAGACCACGGCGGCGATCGGCCACTCCAGCACCTTGTTGCCGATGTGCCGGCAGAGCTGCGCGGCGTTGAACGCGGTCGGCGCCGCGCGCCACGCGCGCCAGAGGAACGCGACGTCGTCGAGCACGCCCTTGTACCAGCGCGCGTTCTGCCGGACCATCTTGTCCTTCGTCTCCGGCAGGTCCACCAGCTCCAGCAGCGGCAGCGGCGCCATCAGCAGGCCGCGCGCGCCGAGCGCGTAGCCCAGGGTGGAGTCCTCGGTGGCGCCCGAGATCGGAAAGCCGCCGAGCGCCTGCAGCACGTCGAGGCGCACGAACTGGTTGTGGCCCAGGCAGATCTGCGAGCGGCGGAAACAAAAGTCGAACACGGGGCGGACCGCCCGCGCCAGCCTCGGCGAGCGCGCGGCCAGCACCGCGAACCAGCGCACCCGTCGCGCCTCGTTGATCAGCCGCGCGATCGACACGCGGATGAAGATCGACGACTGCTGGATCGCGCACACGCGGCCGCGCGCGTCGTGGGCGGCGAAGTTGGCCAGCGAGAGCGTGACCCCCTGGTACGCGGGCGCGCCGCGGCCAGCCAGCACCTCGGCCGCGATCCAGCGGTACACGTTGCCATCGGGCAGCGAGTCGGCGTCGCTCACACCCACGTACACACGGCGCGGGTCATACGTGTCGCCGAGCGTTACGCCCAGCGTCTCGGGCCGCAGCGCCCAGTTGAGCTGGTGCGCCTTGCTCCCGGCAGCTGGCATCGCCACCACCGAGAGCGTCTTCTGCTGCCACGGCGGCAGGCCGTCGCGAAAGCGCCGCGCCAGCTCCGCGGTGGACGCCGTCATCGCGGGATGTGGCGCCGCCTCCTCGCTGGCCTTGGTCGCGACCACGACGTGCAGCCGGCGGTGCGGGTAGCGCGAGGCGAGCAGCGCGGCGAGCGTCTCGGCGATGGTCGGCTCCTCCCAGGCGGGAACGAGGTGCAGGAACACCGGCGCCGCCGCGCGCTCGAGGGCGGCCTCGTCGGGGAGCGCGTCGAGGCCCGCATAGGCGTCCTCCACGAAGCGGCAGGTCGTCAGCATGCCCTTCCAGTCCACGAACAGCTTGAACGCCGCGCGGCCGTTGACGAGCAGGGCGACGACGAACGCGCCGAACCAGAACCAGCCGGCCCCCCCGAGCCCGTCCATGCGCGAGCGTTACTTGTTGGTCTGGGAGGGAAACTTCAGGACGGTCTCGCCCTCGCGCACGTAGCCGAGCTCCTCGCGGGCGAGCTTCTCGATGTAGGCGGGGTCACTGCGCAGCCGCTCCACGGTCTTCGTCAACTCGTCGGTGCGCGCGCGGAGCGTCACGAGGTCGCGCTCCATCGTGTCCATCTCGCGGCGCATCTCCGACACCTTCAGGAGGCCGCGCACGCCGTAGGCGCCGAGGCCGGCGGCCACGATCAAGACCGCGGCGATGCCGAGCGCGCGCGGGCCGCCGCTCACCGAGCGGTGCGGGAGTAGAGGCTGCGCCCGGGCCACGAGGCGGCGTGGCCGAGCTCTTCCTCGATGCGCAGCAGCTGATTGTACTTGGCGGTGCGCTCGCTGCGCGCGACGGAGCCGGTCTTGATCTGGCCGGCGTTCACGGCCACCGCGAGATCGGCGACGAAGGTGTCCTCCGTCTCGCCGGAGCGGTGCGAGATGACGGTGCCGTACCCGGCGCGCTTGGCGAGCTCGATGGCGTCGAGCGTCTCCGTCAGCGTGCCGACCTGGTTGACCTTCACCAGCACGGCATTGGCGAGGCCCTTGGCGATCCCCTGCTGGATGACGGCGGGGTTGGTGACGAAGAGGTCGTCCCCGACAAGCTGCACGCGCCCGCCGAGGCGGCGCGTGAGGATCGCCCACCCCGCCCAGTCGTCCTCGCCCAGCCCGTCCTCGATCGACACGACCGGATAGCGATCGACGATGGCCTCGTAGCGCGAGATCAGCTCGTCGCTGTCGATGGTCACGCCCTCGCGGCGAAGCCGATAGCGGCCGTTGTCCTGGGCGAACTCGCTCGCCGCGATGTCCAGGGCCAGCGCGATGTCGTCCCCGGGGCGGTAGCCCGCGCGCTCGATGGCCTGCATCAGGAAGTCGAGGGCGGCGGTGTTGCTGCCGAGCGCGGGCGCGAAGCCGCCCTCGTCGCCCAGCCCCGTGCCGAGCTTCTTCTCTCTGAGCGTCTCCTTGAGCGCGTGGAAGACCTCGACGGCCATGCGGATCGCGTTGCCGAACGAGTCGGCGCCCGCCGGCACGAGCATGAATTCCTGGAAGTCGATGCCGTTGTCGGCATGGGCGCCGCCGTTGATGACGTTCACGAGCGGCACCGGCAGCAGCCGGCCGCCGACACCACCGAGGTACGCGTAAAGGGGCAGCCCCGCGTCGTCGGCCGCCGCGCGCGCGACGGCGAGCGACACGCCGAGGATGGCGTTGGCGCCGAGCGCCGACTTGTTCGGCGTGCCGTCGAGCTCGAGCAGGGCCTGGTCCACCGCCGCCTGCTCGCTGGCTTCCATGCCGTCGATCTCGGGCGCGATCGTCTCCTCGACGTTGCTCACGGCCCGACTCACGCCTTTACCCCCGTAACGCTGGGTGTCGCCGTCGCGCAGCTCCACGGCCTCGCGCTTGCCCGTGGACGCGCCGGAGGGGACGGCGGCGCGGCCCCACGCGCCGGATTCCAGCTGCACTTCCACCTCGACGGTGGGATTGCCGCGCGAGTCGAGAATCTCGCGGCCGTAGACGCCGGTGATCGCGGACATCCTCAGGACCTCCGTTCGAACACGAAGTCGGCGAGCGCGCGGATCGGCTCGGCCGGCGTCCCGAGCGGCTCCAGGCGGCGCTTCGTCTCGTCGATCAGCATCCTGGCCTTGTGCCTGGAGGCCTCCAGGCCGTGGTACGCGGGATACGTGGCTTTCTTCTTCCTCTCGTCGCTGCCGGCCGTTTTTCCGAGCTCCGCGAGGCTGCCTTCCACGTCGAGGATATCATCCACGATCTGGAAGGCGAGCCCGAGCGACTCGCCGGCCTCCCGGATGGTGTCCACCTGCTCCGCGCGGCCGCCGGCCAGCGTGGCGCCCGCCGTGAGCGACACGCGGATGAGCGCCGCCGTCTTGTGGCGATGGATGTACTCCAGCGTGTCGGGGCCGACGTCCTTGCCCTCGGACTCGATGTCGATCACCTGGCCGCCCACCATGCCGTCGGTCCCCGCGGCGTCGGCGACGTCGGCCACCACCCGCGCGATCATGCGCGGGTCGCTCATGCGCGCGGCGTTGTCGGCGACGAGGCGGAAGGCGAGCGTCAGCAGCGCGTCGCCGGCGAGGATGGCGATGGCCTCGCCGAAGACCTTGTGGTTGGTGAGGCGGCCGCGCCGGTAGTCGTCGTCGTCCATCGCGGGCAGGTCGTCGTGGATGAGCGAGTAGGCGTGGATCAGCTCGAGCGCGCACGCCGCGTCGAGCACCGTCTTGGCGGTGCCGCCGACGGCCTCGGCGCCGGCGATGACCAGCGTGGGGCGCAGCCGCTTGCCCGGCGCGAGCACGCTGTAGCGCATGGCCCGGTGCAGGTTGACGGGCACGGCGTCCTCGGACGGCAGCACGCGGTCCAGCGCGGCCTCCACCATCGCGCGGCGCGTCTCGAGATAGGCCTTGAGGTCGAAGCTCACCGCTCGTCCTCTTCCCAGGCCAGCGGCTTGGTCGTCGTCGCGCCGCTCTCGTCCTTGGCGAGCAGCTCGATGCGGCGCTCGGCGTCGTCGAGATACTTCGCGCAGTGACGCGCCAGCGACACCCCCTCCTCGAAGACCTTCAGCGATTCTTCGAGCGGCAGGTTCCCCGTCTCCAGCGCGGCCACGATCTGCTCGAGCCGCGCCAGGCAGTCCTCAAACTTGAGGTCGGTCATCGTGCTCCTTCCTGGCCGTGACGCGGGCCGCGAGGCTCCCCTCGTGGAGCATCACGCCCACCTCGTCGCCGACGGCGACCTGTCGCGCGCTGCGTACGATCTCACCGGACGCGGTGAGGGTGAGGCTGTAGCCGCGGCTCAGCACGGCGAGCGGCGAGAGCGAGTTCAGCCGGCCGACCGCGCCGGCGACCCGATGACGCCGCCGGTCGAGGCCGCGCGCGAGCGCGCGGTCCAGCTGGCCCGCGAGATCGTCCAGGCGGCGACGGTCCTGCCGCGTGCGCGCGACCGGATTCTGCGAGCGCAGATCGCGCGTGACCAGCTCCACCCGGTGGGCGGCGTGACGCAGCGACGACTTCACCGCGCGCACGAGCCGCGCCGCCGCCTCGTCGAGCCGCCGGGTCAGCTCGCGCAGCGGCCGCCGCGGATCGGTCAGCACGCGGCGCTCGCGCACCGCCTCCAGCCGGTCGCGCTGCGCCTGCAGCCGCCGGCTCATCGCGCGGACGAGGCGCCGGCGCAGCTCGCCGACCGACTCGGCCACCGCCTGCTTCTCGCGCACGACCAGCTCCGCCGCCTGCGATGGCGTGGCCGCGCGCACGTCGGCGACGAAATCGGCGATCGTGTAGTCGACCTCGTGGCCGACGGCCGAGATCACGGGGATCTTGCTGGCCGCGATCGTGCGCGCGAGCATCTCGTCGTTGAACGCCCAGAGGTCCTCGAGTGAGCCGCCGCCGCGCCCGACGATGATGACGTCCACGCCGCCCAGCGCATTCAGCTCGCGGATGCCCTGGGCCACCTCGGCCGCGGCCCCCTCGCCCTGCACCTTCGCCGGCGCCACCACGACGTGGATCTCGCCGAAGCGCCGGCCGATGACCCGCAGCATGTCGTGCAGGGCGGCGCCGCTGGGCGAGGTGACGATGCCGATCTTGCGCGGAAAGCGCGGCAGCCCGCGCTTGCGCGCCGGATCGAATAACCCGTCACGTCCCAGGCGCTCCTTGAGCTGCTCGAAGGCGAGCTGCAGCGCGCCGAGCCCGCGCGGCTCGAGCAATTCGACCACGAGCTGGTATTCGCCGCGCTGCGCGTAGATCTCGACGGCGCCGAAGGCGAGCACGTGCAGGCCGTCGGCCGGCTCGAAGCGGACGCGGCGGACCCGGTTGCGAAACAGCACGGCGCGCAGCTGCGCCCCCTCGTCCTTGAGCGTGAAGTAGGCGTGGCCCGAGCCGTAGACCTTGAAGTTGCTGATCTCGCCCTCGACCCACACGGTGGGGAACCGCTCCTCGAGCGTCGCGGAGAGCCGCCGCGACAGCTCGGAGACACTCCAGACGGCGCGCTCGCTCACGCGGCGGTCAGCGCGCGGCCTGGCGTTCCGCCGCGGCCAGCGTGTTGCTGAGTAGCATCGCCACCGTCAGCAGGCCGACGCCGCCCGGCACCGGTGTGACGCCGCCGGCGCGCGTGACGACGGAGTCGAAGTCGACGTCCCCGGCGAGCTTGCCGGTGTCCAGGCGATTGACCCCGACGTCGATCACCCACGCGCCTTCCTTGACCATGTCGCCCGTGATCATGCGCGGGCGGCCGGCGGCGACGCAGAGGACGTCCGCCCGGCGCGTGTGCGCGCCGAGGTCGCGCGTCCGCGTGTGGCACATGGTGACCGTCGCGTGGCGCGCCAGCAGCAGCTGGGCCAGCGGCTTGCCCACCAACCGCGAGCGGCCGACGACGACGGCCTCGGCGCCCTCGAGCTTGGCGCCGTAGTGATCGAGGATCTCGAGCACGCCGGCCGGCGTGCACGGCACCGTGCCCGGCTCCCCGGCGAGCAGCCGGCCGAGATTGGTCGGGTGCAGGCCATCGACGTCCTTGTCGGGATCGATGGCGGCAAGCGCGACGGTCTCGTCGAGCCCCTTGGGCAGCGGCAGCTGCAGGAGAATACCGTGCACGGACCGATCGGTGCTCAGCGCGCGCAGCAGGTCCATCAGCTCGCGCTGGCCGATGCCCTGCGGGTAGAGCGCGTCGCGCGTGGCGATGCCGACGGAGTCCGCCGCGCGCTTCTTGCCGCGGACGTAGACCTGCGAGGCGGGGTCCTCGCCGATGAGGACGACGCCGAGGGTCGGCGTGACCCCGCGCGCCTGCTTCAGTCGCTCGACGCCGGCCTTGACCTCCGCGAGCACGCGCTCCTGGACGGGCTTGCCGGAGAGGATCACGCGGCCACGCGCAGGCGGCGGATGTCCGAGGCGCGGCCGGTCTCCGGCTCGATCACGATCACGACGCCGTGCAGCGCCGCCGGGCCCCGCGCGGGCTCGAAGCGCACCGGCATCTGCGTGAGGAAGCGCTGCAGGATGATGTCGCGGTCCACGCCGATGACGCCCTCCGTCGGGCCCGTCATGCCCAGGTCGGTGATGTAGGCGGTGCCACCCGGCAGGACGCGCTCGTCGGCGGTCTGCACGTGACGGTGGGTGCCGACGACGGCGCTCACGCGGCCGTCGAGGTACCAGCCCATGGCCTGCGACTCGCTCGTGGCCTCGCAGTGCATGTCCACGAGGATGATCGACGTGTCCTTCCGCAGCTCGGGCACGATCTCGTCGGCCTTGCGGAACGGGCAGTCGATCGGGGTCATGAAGACGCGGCCCATGAGGTTGAGCACGGCCACGCGGTGCGGACCGGCCTTCACGGTCACGTGCCCGACGCCCGGCGTGCCGGCGGGGAAGTTGGCCGGGCGCAGGAGCAGGTTCTCCTTCGTGATGTACTCCACGATCTCCTTCTTGTCCCAGATGTGGTTGCCCGAGGTCAGCACGTCGGCGCCCTGCTCGAGCATCTGCCTGGCCATCGGCCCCGTCACGCCGAAGCCGCCGGCGGCGTTCTCGCAGTTCACCACGCAGAAGTCGATCGCGTGCTCCTCGCGCAGGCGCGGCAGGTGCTTCGCCAGCGCGGCGCGCCCGGGCTCGCCGAAGACGTCGCCGACCATCAAGACGTTCATGGCGGCTACTTGGCCACCTCGACCGCGCGCGTCTCGCGGATCACCACCACCTTGATGTGGCCGGGGTACTGCATCTCGGCTTCGATGCGCTTGGAGATGTCCTTCGCGAGCTGGTGCGCGTCGAGGTCGGAGACCACGTCGGCGCGCGTCATGACGCGCAGCTCGCGGCCGGCCTGGATCGCGTAGCACATGTCGACGCCCTTGTAGGACAGCGCGATCTCCTCCAGCTGGGCCAGCCGCTTGATGTAGGACTCGAGCACGTCGCGCCGCGCGCCGGGCCGCGCCGCCGAGATACCGTCGGCGGCCTCGGTGAGCACCGCCTCCACCGTCTCCGCCTTCACGTCCTCGTGGCCGCAGAGCGCGGCGTTGATCACCTTGGGGCTCTCGCTGTATTTCGTGAGCACCTGGAGCGAGAGCTCGGGGTGGCTACCTTCCTGCTCGTGGGTGAGCGCCTTGCCGATGTCGTGCAGCAGCCCCATGCGCTTGGCCAGCTTGACGTTGGCGCCGATTTCCGCCGCCATCATGCCGGCCAGCCAGGAGACCTCCTTGGAGTGCTGCAGGCAGTTCTGGCCGTACGAGGTCCGGTACTTCAGCCGGCCCACGAGCTTGACCAGCTCGGGATGCAGGCCGTGCACGCCGACCTCGAAGCACGCCTTGTCGCCCTCTTCCTTGAGGTGAACGTCCATCTCCTGCTTGACCTTGTTGACGACCTCCTCGATCCGCGCGGGATGGATGCGGCCGTCGGCGACGAGGCGCTGGAGGGCCAGCCGCGCGATCTCGCGGCGGTACGGATCGTAGGCGGAGATCAGCACGGCCTCGGGGGTATCGTCCACGATGAGGTCGACGCCGGTGTGCTGCTCGAGCGCCCGGATGTTGCGGCCCTCGCGGCCGATGATGCGGCCCTTCATGTCGTCGGAGGGCAGGTCGACCACCGACACCGCCGTCTCCACCGTGTAGTCCGGGGCGAGCCGCTGGATCGTGGTGGCCAGGACCTCGCGCGCCTTGTCGCGCGCGCCCTCGCGGGCCTCCTCCTCCAGGCGCATGCCGAGCAGCGAGGCCTCGCGGCGCGCCTCCTCCTCCATCTGGGCGAGGAGCTGGCGCTTGGCCTCCTCGGCGGTGAGCCCCGCGATCGTCTCCAGCTTGCGGCGCTGCTCCTCGGCGGCGGCCGCCAGGCGCAGCTCGCGCTCGCCCAGCGTCTTCTCGCGGCCGACGAGCGCGCGATCCTTGTCGGTGGACTCGCTCAGCCGGCGGTCGAGCTGATCGAGCTTGCGCGCCAGCTCCTCCTCCTTGGCGATGATGCGCTGCTCCACCCGCTTGAGCTCGTGCTCGCTGCGCCGCGCGTCCTCTTCGAGGGAGACCCGCACCTTGAGCGCGGCCTCCCGCGCCTCCAGCTCGGTGGCCTTGCGCAGGGCGTCGGCCTCGCGCTGACCCTCGGCGACGATCTTCTTCGCGGCGATGCCGGCGTCGCCGAGCCGGCGATCGGTGAACCACTTGTGGAGGAGGACGCCGATCAGGAGGGACAGCAGTCCGACCAGAGAATCGAACCACGCCAGGGAATCCATCATCCGTCCTCTCGTACGAGGCCGTTTAGTGTCATCGAAGTACGCGTCAGATTTGATGAGTATAGGTGGGCGGCGCGCGGCGAGTCAAATGCACAAAAGCAAAGTCCCCACCTCTGCCGTGTGCCGTGGTGTTTCGAACCTGGTATGACCAGGTGGGCGTCTCTGTTGGAGAGCTTCAGGCTTCCCCTTCGAAGAGGGGCTTGCACACCACTCTCGCGTTCGACACCCGTAGTGTAAACGAGGTTGAAACTTCCCTCCGGCATCACGAACAGCGCAGGGACACGCTACGTGTACCCCGGGGGGCGGCCGAAGGTCAAGCCCCCTAGCCGGTCAGGTGCGGCGGGGTGGGTCGGATGCGACCCGGTCGAGCAGCTCGACGAGCGCGCCGAGCCGCGCCTCGACCTCGCCGGCGTCGCGCGTCTTTTCCTCGCGCGCGCGATGCAGGTCGTCGGCGATCTCGAGCGCGGCGAGCACGAGCGCCTTCATCGGGTCGCGGACACCGCCCTGCTGGAGCGCGGTCACCCGCTTCTCCACGAAGGCGGCGAGCGAGCGGAGGTACGCGGGATCGGCCTCGCTGCGCACGGTCAGCGTCTGGCCGAGCAGCGTCAGCTCGATGCGCGCCGGCTCATTGGTCGTCACGACGGCGCTCCGAGGTCGAGCTTGGCGATGTCGCGCAGGACGGCGTCGATCTGGCCGAGCATCTGCCTGCGCTCGTCCTCCAGACGGCGGTTGTCGCGTCGCAGGCGGTCGTTTTCCTCGCGCAGGCGCGCCACGGCCTCGGCGGCGCGACGCACCGCGGCTTCCAGCTGCGTGAGGCGATCGGCGAGGGAGTCGGACATTTTATTCGGCCCCGCGCAGCGTCAGGCCGAGCGCGTCGCAGACGCGGCGGGCGACCCGCGCGTGGATCGCGTTCACCTCGTCGTCCGTGAGGGTGCGGTCGTCGGCCTGGAACGTGAGCCGGAAGGCGATGCTGCGCCGGCCGTCGGGCAGCGGGAACACGTCGAAGACGGCGAGCCCGCGCAGCAGCGGCCCCGCCTCGCCGCGGATCGTGTCGGCGATCGCATCGGCCGTCACCGGCCGCTCGCCCAGCGCGAAGGCCATGTCGCGCTGCACGGCGGGGAAACGCGGCAGCGACTCGTGGCGCGGCGTGCGCGGCGCCGCCGGCAGCGCGCCGTCGAGCCGCAGCGCCGCCGCGAACACCGGCACCTCGACGCCATAGGCCGCCCGCGCGGCGGCAGAGACCTCGCCGAACTCCCCGACCACCGTGTCGCCGGCACGGAGCGTCGCGTGCGAGTCCGGCTCGAAGCCTGTCAGCGAGCCACCCGGTCGCGTCGCCGGCGTCAGGCCGAAGCCGGCGATCACCAGCTCGGCCATCCCCTTCGCGTCGAAGACGTCGACCTTCGCCACCGGCGTGTGCCAGCCCGCCTCCGCGCGCGTGCCGGCCAGCGCCAGCACCGCCCAGCGCGGCTCGGCCGTGTCCGTGTCGCCGCCCGGCGCCGCCTCGTACGTCCGGCAGATCTCGAAGACGCGCACGCCGGGCTGCTGGCGGCTGAGGTTGGTCGCGAGCACGCCGAGCAGACCCTCCAGGGGATGCTCGCGCAGCGCGGCGGCGTCCTGGCTGAGCGGGTTCAGCAGCTTCAGCGGGCTGGCGGCGCCCAGGGCCGACGCCTTCGCGGGATCGCTGAACGCCCAGGTGACGCACTCCGCAAGGCCGGCGCCGACGAGGATCTCACGCACGAGCCGCTCCTGGCGCCCGGTGTCGCTGTCGCGGGCCGGCGCGACGTCGCCGCGGCTGAACGTCGTGGGGATGCGGTGGTAGCCCCAGACGCGAATGATCTCCTCGACCAGGTCGTCCTCGATCGCGATGTCGCGGCGGAAGCTCGGGACGTCGACCTCGAGATCGCGGCCGCGCGCCCTCACGGGCAGGCCGAGGCCCGTCAGGATCCGCCGCGCCATCGCCGGTGGCGGCGCCAGGCCGAGCACGCGCTGCACGCGCGACATCCGCAGCCGTACGCGGACCGGGCGTCGCCTGCGTGGGTACGCGTCGATCATGCCGCGGGCGACGGTGCCGCCGCCCAGCTCCGCGATCAGCGCCGCCGTGCGCGCGCCGGCGTCGACGAGGCCCTCGATATCGGCGCCGCGCTCGAAGCGGTAGGCCGCGTCCGTCTTCAGCCCGAGGGTCCGCGACGTCCGCCGGGTCGCGACGGGGTCGAAGTAGGCGCTCTCCAGCAGCACGCGCGTCGTCGACTCCGTCACCTCGCTGTTGCGGCCGCCCATCACCCCGGCCAGCCCGATGGCGCGCTGGGGGTCGGCGATGACGCACATGCCGGAATCGAGCGTGCGCGCCTGCCCGTCGAGCGTGGTGAAGCGCTCACCATCGCGCGCCCGGCGCACCACGATGGTGGCGTCGGCCACGGTGGCGGCGTCGAAGGCGTGCAGCGGATGGCCGAGCTCCCAGAGGACGTAATTGGTCACGTCCACGACGTTCGAGATCGGACGTAACCCCGCGGCGCGGAGCCGCGACTGCACCCACGCCGGCGAGGGTGCCACGCGGACGCCGTCGATCACGCGCACCGTGTAGCGTGGGCACAGCTCGGGCGCCTCGATGCGGACGCGCGCGAGGTCGCGCGTGCGGATCGTGCCTTCGCGGAGCCGGGTCGGCGGCGGGCGCAGCCGCGCGCCCGTGAGCGCGGCCAGCTCGCGGGCGATGCCGAGCACCGAGAGGCAGTCCGGCCGGTTCGGCGTGATCTCGATCTCGAGCACGTGGTCGTCGAGCCCGAGGTGCTTCGCGAGGTCGCCGCCCACGGGCGCGTCGCGGTCGAGCAGCAGCAGGCCGGCCTCGTGCTCGTCGCCGAGGCCCAGCTCGCGCTCCGAGCAGAGGATCCCCTGCGACTCCACGCCGTGGATCTTCTTGGCGGCGATGACGCCGAGCCCGGGCAGCGTGGCGCCGGGCGGGGCGAAGGCGGCGCGGACGCCGGCGCGCGTGTTCGGCGCGCCGCACACGACGCTGAAGCGCTCGCCCTTGCCCGCGCGCACGCGGCACAGCACCAGGTGGTGGCCACGGCTCTCGCCGAGATCGCGCTCGATCGCCTCGATCTCGCCGATCACCGCGCCGCGCAGGCCGACCGGCGCCAGCGGCGTGACGCTGGCGACCTCGATCCCCGCATTGACGAGGCGATCGGCGGCGTCCGGCGGCGAGAGCTTCAGGTCGACGAACTCGCGCACCCAGCCGTACGGAATCCTCACGCGAACTGTCTCAAGAACCGCAGGTCGTTCTCGAAGAAGAGGCGGATGTCGTCGACGCCGTACTTGAGCATCGCGATGCGCTCGATGCCCATGCCGAACGCCCAGCCCGTCACCTGCTCCGGGTCGTAGCCGACGTTCTTCAGCACCTGCGGGTGGACCATCCCCGAGCCGAGGATCTCCAGCCAGCCCGACTGCGTGCACGCCCGGCAGCCCGTGCCGCTGCAGAGGAAGCACAGCACGTCGACCTCCGCCGAGGGCTCCGTGAAGGGAAAGAACGACGGGCGGAAGCGGATCTTGGAGCGCGGCCCGTACATCTCCTGCGCGAACAGCGTCAGCGTGCCCTTGAGATCGGCCATCGTGATGCCGCGGTCCACCGCCAGGCCCTCCACCTGATGGAACATCGGCGAGTGCGTGATGTCAGCCACGTCACGGCGATACACGGTGCCCGGACAGATGATCCGCACCGGCGGCTTCTGGGCGCGCATGGCGCGGATCTGTACCGGCGACGTGTGCGTGCGCAGGAGCGTCTCGGGCGAGAGGTAGAACGTGTCCTGCATGTCACGCGCGGGATGGTCGCGCGGGATGTTGAGCGCCTCGAAGTTGTAGGCGTCGGTCTCGATCTCCGGCCCCTCGGCCACGGAGAACCCCAGGCCGGCGAAGATCCGGACGATCTCGTCCTGCACGCGCGTGAGCGGGTGCACGACGCCGCGCGCCGGCCGGCGGCCGGGCAGGGTGAGGTCGGGACGCTCGCT
The DNA here is from genome assembly GCA_003220335.1 of Candidatus Rokuibacteriota bacterium. Taxonomy (GTDB): domain Bacteria; phylum Methylomirabilota; class Methylomirabilia; order Rokubacteriales; family CSP1-6; genus AR12. The sequence continues at coordinate 4,529 of QHSB01000231.1, read as the reverse complement.
CTCGCGCTGACGCCGGCGCTCGGCCGCGCGCGTGGCCAGCAGGCGCGCGTCGAGCAGCGCCTCCAGCTCGCGCTTGGCCTCGTTGGCGGCGGCGCCCACCTGGGGCCGCTCCTCCGGAGACAGCGCGCCGAGGGACTTGAGGATCTGCGTGAGGCCGCCCGAGCGCCCGAGGTAGCGGACCCGGATCGCCTCGAGCTCGGCCGACGAGGCGGCGCCTTCGATGGCGGCGCGTGCCTCGCCGGCCACGGCCTCGACGCGCGGGTGGCTCACGCCGCCCTCAGCGCGCCTGGGCCTTGGCGGTCTCGGTGAGCTTGGCGAACGCGCCGGGGTCGCTGACGGCGAGCTCGGCGAGCACCTTGCGGTCCAGCAGCACGCCCGCCTTCTTCAGCGCGGCCATGAAGCGCGAGTAGGACAGGCCGGCCTCGCGGCAGGCCGCGTTGATGCGCACGATCCAGAGCGCGCGCGCCGTGCGCTTCTTCTGCTTGCGGTGCCGGTACGCGAAGGCGCCCGCGCGCAGGACCGTCTCGGCCGCCGTGCGGTACAGCTTGCGCCGGCCGCCGACGAAGCCCTTCGCCTGCTTGAGGATCTTCTTGCGCCGTCGGCGCGTCTTCGGTCCACCCTTCGCCCGTGGCATCTGCCCGCTCCTCCCGTTCGATTTGTAGGCTCGTCTCGGACGGCGGGGCCCCAGCCCCGCGACGTCCTGCGACTCACACTGCCGCTTACAGGTAGGGAACCAGCACTTGGAGCCGCGCCTGGTCCGCCCTGTCGATGAGCTTCTTCTTGCGCAGGCTGCGCCGCCGCTTCGGCGACTTGCCCTCGAGCTTGTGCTGCTTCCAGCCGCCCGCCCGCATCAGCTTGCCCGACGCCGTGCGCTTCAGCCGCTTGCGCGCGCCGCGCTTCGTCTTCATCTTCGGCATGATCTCTCCGGTTATCGAGGAGCGCCACGGCTCCGCCGGGGCGCGCGTATGGGGGTATGGGGGCCATCTCGGGGCCCCCATTTCTAATGTTGAGCCTTCGGGCTCAGCATGATGTGCAGCATCCGTCCTTCCATGCGCGGGTTGTTCTCCGTCACCGCGATGTCCTGCACCGCCTCCACCATCTTCTGCAGCATCTTCCACCCCAGCTCGGTGTGCGCCATCTCGCGCCCCTTGAAGCGGACGGTGACCTTGGCCTTGTGGCCCTCCTCCAGGAACCGGCGCACGTGCTTGAGCTTGAAGTCGAAGTCGTGGCGCTCGGTCTTGGGGCCCATCTTCACTTCCTTGACCTGGATCGTCGTCTGCTTCTTGCGCGCCTCCTTCAGCCGGCGCGCCTGCGTGTACTTGTACTTGCCGAAGTCCATGATGCGGCAGACGGGCGGCTGGGCCTCCGGCGCGACCTCGACGAGGTCGAGCTCCTGGCTGCGCGCCGACTCCAGCGCCTGCGGGGTCGGCATGATCCCGAGCTGCTCGCCCTCCGCGCTCACCACGCGGACCTCGCGGGAGCGGATGCCTTCGTTGATACGGATCTCTTGTGCCTTGCTGATAGACGTCTCCTAGACGTGCGCGATGGAGGATGCCGCCCACGCGCGCGAAGCGCGGGCGACGGGCCGCTCGGTCACGAACGGCCCACGGTTAGGCTGGCGGCGCGCGTGCCGATTTCGCGGACGAGGTCGGCCACCACGCGGTCGACGGGCACGGCCCCGACGTCGTCGCCCGTGCGGTGGCGCACGCCGACGGTGCCCGCCTCGGCTTCGCGGCCACCGCACACGAGCATGTACGGTACCTTGCGCAGCTGCGCCTCGCGGATGCGGTAGCCGAGCTTCTCGTTCCGGTCGTCGAGCTCGCTGCGCACGTGCGCCGCCCGCAGCCGCTCGTGCACCCCGCGCGCGTAGTCGGCGAACTTCTCTGAAATCGGAATGACACGCGCCTGCACGGGCGCCAGCCACGTCGGAAAGGCGCCGGCGTAATGCTCGGTCAGGATGCCGATGAAGCGCTCGAACGAGCCGAGGATGGCGCGATGCACCATCACCGGACGCTTGGGCTGGCCGTCGCTGTCGATGTACTCGAGCCCGAAGCGCTCGGGCTGCTGGAAGTCGATCTGGATGGTGGCGATCTGCCAGCGCCGCGCCAGCGCGTCCAGGATGTCGACGTCGATCTTGGGCCCGTAGAAGGTGCCGTCGCCCGGGTTCAGGTCGAAGGCCAGCCCGTTGGCGCGCAGCGCGTCCGCCAGCCCCTGCTCGGCTACCTGCCACTGCTCGTCGGTCCCGAGCGACTTGGCCGGCCGCGTGGAGAGCTTGAACAACGGCTCGAGCCCGAAGGGGCGGTACCAGTCCTTCACCTGCTCCAGCAGCATGGTGATCTCGCCCTGGAGCTGATCGAGGCGGCAGTAGATGTGGGCGTCGTCCTGGGTGAACTGCCGCACGCGGAACAGGCCCGTCAGCGTGCCCGAGCGCTCGTTGCGGTGCAGGCGCCCCATGTCCGAGAAGCGCAGGGGCAGGTCGCGGTACGAGCGCAGCGCGTGGCGATACACGATGGTCGACTCGGGGCAGTTCATCGGCTTGAGACCGAAGACCTGCTCCTCGGACTCCACCAGGAACATGTTCTCCTGGTAATAGTCCCAGTGGCCCGACTGCTCCCAGAGCTTCTTGTTGACCAGGATCGGCGTCGAGATCTCCTGGTACCCGCGCGCATCGAGCTTCTCGCGCACGAAACGCTCGAGCTCACGCACCATCATCCAGCCGTTGGGCAGCCACACCGGCGCTCCCGGCGAGACCTCGTGGAAGATGAAGAGGTCCAGCTCGCGGCCGAGCTTGCGATGGTCGCGCTTCTTCGCCTCCTCGAGCCGCCAGAGGTGCTTGTCGAGCTCCTCCTGGGTGAGCCACGCGGTGCCGTAGATCCGCTGGAGCATCGGCTTCTTCTCGTCGCCGCGCCAGTAGGCGCCCGACGACGCCAGGAGCTTGAACGCCTTGATCTCGCCGGTGGACTTCACGTGCGGCCCGCGGCAGAGGTCGATGAAGTCGCCCTGCGTGTAGAGCGACACCGTCGGCGCGACGAGGCCCTCGAGGATCTCGACCTTGTAACGCTCGCCGCGCCGCCGGAAGAACTCGATCGCCTCCGCGCGCGGCATCTCCTTGCGCTCGAACGGCAGGTCGGCTTTCACGATCTCGCCCATGACCTTCTCGATCTTGGCGAGGTCCTCCGGCGTGAATGGCGCCGCGCGGTCGAAGTCGTAGTAGAAGCCGTCCTCGATGGCGGGGCCGATGGCGACTTTCACCTCGGGAAACAGTCGCTTCACGGCCTGGGCCATGACGTGCGAGGTGGAGTGACGGAGGGTCGCGAGCGGCGTCGCGTCGCAGTCGAACTCGCCGGTCAGCCGGAGATGACGATCTTCTTCAGAGACGGCCATACACTCCTGAGAATGAGGTGGATGGTAGGCTCGGGCGGTTTCGAACCGCCGACCTCCTCTGCGTCAGAGAGGCGCTCTCCCACTGAGCTACGAGCCTATCCAAAAGTACGGCCCATGCTAAGGGGAAGCCGCGGCAGTGTCAAGCCAAGCCCCTGTAACGACGCGCGTTTACCGGAGGCTCACGTCAGCGCAGGATGTTGGCCAGCGTCGACTCCACGACGTAGCTGAACGTGGCGTGGATCGGCACGCCCTTCTTGCTGAACGTGTCGGGGATCGGCGGGAACGGCGAGGCGAGCTTCACGGCGTTCACCGCGTAGTCGTCGTAGATCGGGTAGCCGGACGAGCGCAGCACGGTCACGAACGGCACCTTGCCGTCCTTGGCGATGCCGAACTCGATCACGAGATGCGTGGTCTTGTACTCGCACTGCCGCGTCGAGTCGTTCTTCACGCAGGGAAAGCCCCACTTCTCCTTGATCCGGCGGCGCACCTGGTCGAGATAGTCGGTGTACTTGGGATCGGCCGAGTCGAGCGCGATCGGCTCGCCCTCGATGCCCTCGCGGCCGTCGCCGCGTCCCCCGGCCCCGCCGGAGCCGCGACGCAGCGCCGTCAGCGCGTTCGGCGCACCGGGTGCCGCGGGCGGCGACGGCCCCGAGGCGACCTGAGGCTCGGCGGGCCGGGACGCGGACTCGGTCGCCGGGCGCTCGGCGGGCGGTGTGACGTCCGGCTGCCGCGGCGCGGGCGCCGCCGCGTCGGGCGCCTTCGGCAGCGGCGCGCTCGCCACGCGACGCTCCGGCTCGGGGCGCGGCGTCGGCGCGGCCGGCCGGCGCTCGGCGGGGCGCGGCGCCGGCTTCGTGACGGCGGTGGGTGCGGACGGCGCCGCCGGCGCGGCGGGCCGGGACATGGGCACACCGCCGCGCCCGGGCGGCGGCGAGTCGTCGCCCTTGGGGAGCTCCACGATGAGCGGCTCGCCGCGCTTGACGTCGTAGCGCGACGCCGGCAATTTGCCCCACACGAACACGGCGACCAGAACCAGGTGGATCGCGATCGACACCGCGACGCCTGCGGCAAGGCGTCCGCGCTGCCACTGCCGCAGGAACTCCATGAGCCCCATGCCGCGTCGATTATAGCGAGAACGCCGGATTACA
>QHSB01000272.1 GCA_003220335.1 Candidatus Rokuibacteriota bacterium | reverse complement strand
CGGCCTCGGCACCCGGCTCGTCCAGGCCATCCTCGACGGTGCCCAGCAGATCGCCACGCCGGCGTTCGTCTCCACGCTGTCGATCTGCATCGTCTTCGTGCCCGTGGTGTTCCTGACCGGTCCTGCGAAGTATCTCTTCACGCCGCTGGCCATGGCCGTCGTGTTTGCGATGCTCGCGTCGTACCTGCTCTCGCGCACGATCGTCCCGACGCTGGTGCGCTATCTGCTCGCGGGCGAGACGCACGGCGAGATGCCGGCCGCGCCCGGCGTCTTCACGCGCATCCACGACGCGTTCCAGCGACAATTCGAGCGGCTCCGCGCCGCCTACGTGGGGGCGCTCGAGCTCGCGCTGGCCCGACGCGCACGCGTGCTCGGCACCTTCGCCGTCGTCGTCGTGAGCGGGTTGGTGCTGCTGCCGTTCGTCGGACGCGACTTCTTCCCCACCGTGGATACGGGCCAGTTCCGGCTGCACGTGCGGGCGCCGGCGGGCACCCGTATCGAGGAGACCGAGCAGGTCTTCGCCGACGTCGAGGCGGCGATCCGCCGGATCATTCCGAACGGCGAGATCGCCTCCGTGATCGACAACATCGGCCAGCCCCAGCCGATCAACCTCGCCTTCACGGACAGCGTGACCCTCGGCGCAGCAGACGGTGAGATCCTCGTCTCGCTGAATCCGGAGCGTCACCAGCCGACCGCCCGCTGGATGAAGACGCTGCGGGAAACGCTGCCGCGGGAGTTTCCCGGCGTGACCTTCTTCTTCCAGCCGGCGGACATCGTCAGCCAGATCCTGAACTTCGGGCTGCCGGCGCCGATCGACGTGCAGGTCACCGGCTACAACCAGCAGGCGACGCACGAGATCGCGCTGGAGGTCGCCGCCCGCATGGGACGCATTCCGGGCGCCGTCGACGTGCACCTGCACCAGGTGGTCAACACGCCGTCGCTGCAGGTCAACGTCGATCGCTCGCGCGCCGCCGAGCTCGGCCTCACGCAGCGGGACGTGGCCAACAGCATGCTCGTCTCGCTCAGCTCGAGCGCCGTCGTGAGCCCGAACTACTGGTCCGATCCCCGCAGCGGCATCAACTATGTCGTCGCCGTGCAGACGCCCCAGAGCCGCGTCGACTCCGTCAACACGCTGATGAACACGGCCATCACGCCCAGCGCGGCCGGCCAGTCGCAGCTGCTCAGCAACCTGGCCACCCTCGAGCGGCGCGAGGTGCCCGCGGTCATCAGCCACTCCAACGTGCAGCCCGTCTTCGACGTCTACGCCGACGTGCAGGGCCGCGACCTCGGCAGCGTGGCCGCCGAGGTGCAGAAGATCGTGGCCGAGTACCGCGCGAAGCTGCCGCCCGGCCACCGGATCGCCGTGCGCGGGCAGGTGGAGAGCATGAACTCCGCCTTCGTCCGGCTCGGCTTCGGGCTGATCTTCGCCGTCCTGCTCGTCTACCTGCTCATGGTCGTGAACTTTCAGTCCTGGCTCGACCCGTTCATCATCATCACCGCGCTGCCCGCCGGGTTCGCCGGCATCGTGTGGATGCTGTTCGTGACGCACACGACCTTCAGCGTGCCCGCGCTGATGGGCGCCATCATGAGCGTCGGTGTGGCCACCGCCAACAGCATCCTCATGGTCACCTTCGCGAATGACTACATGGGGGGCCTCGAAGGGCCCCCCAAGGCCATGGGTGGCTCGGAGACGGCCCGGGGGACCCGGGCCGCCCCTCGGGATCGCGACTCCCGCGCCGCCGCGCTGGCGGCCGGCGCGACGCGGCTGCGCCCGGTGCTGATGACGGCGCTGGCCATGATCATCGGCATGCTGCCGATGTCGCTCGGGCTCGGGGAGGGTGGCGAGCAGAATGCGCCGCTGGGGCGCGCCGTGATCGGCGGGCTGTCGGTGGCGACCTTTGCCACGCTGTTTCTCGTCCCGATCATCTACAGCGTTCTGCGCCGGCGACCGCCGCGCGAGGACTTTCTCACCGAACAGGAGTCGAGCCATGCCTGAGTCGAAAACGGGCTGGGGTGTTCTCATCGGCGTGACGCTGCTCGTCACGCTGCTCGTCATCGGCATCGTGCCGCGCCTGCGCGATCAGTCGGAGCGCGTGGCGGCCGCCACCGCGCCGGACGCCGGCCTCGTGCCGGTGAGCGTCGCGACACCGCGGCGCGCCGACGGACCGAACGACCTCCTGCTGCCGAGCAACATCCAGGCGATCGAGGAGGCGGCGCTCTATGCGCGAACGAGCGGCTACGTCCGCGAGCGCTACGTGGACATCGGCGATCGCGTGACGGCCGGCAAGGTCCTCGCCCAGATCGACACGCCGGAGTTCGACCAGGAGCTGAGCCAGGCCCGCGCCGCGCTGGCCCAGACGCGCTCCGGGCTGGCGCAGGCGCAGGCCAGCTTCACGCAGGCGCAGGCCAATCTGCAGCACGCCCGCGCGAGCCTGGACCAGTCGAAGGCGAACGAGGGCTTCGCCTCCGCCACCTCCGACCGCTTCAGCCGGCTGGAGCAGGCGGAGCTCATCGCGCACCAGGATGCGGACGAGAAGCGAACGGCGCACGCCGCCGCCCGCGCCACGACGGCCGCGTCCCAGGCCAACGTCGAGGCGATGCAGGCCAACGTCGGTGCCCTGGACGCCAGCGTCGGCGCCGCGCGGGCCAGCGTGGCCGCCAGCGACGCCAACGTCCAGCGCCTGGCTGCCCTGCAGTCCTTCCAGCGGCTGGAGGCGCCCTTCGCGGGCATCATCACGATGCGCGGCATCGATCGCGGCGCCCTCATCACGTCGGGCAGCGGCAGCGGCGCCAGCCCGCTCTTCCGGATCGCGCGCATCGACACCCTCCGCATCTTCGTCAACGTCCCGCAGACGTTCGTGCGCTCCATCACGCCCGGCCAGGAGGCGAAGGTCCTGGTACCCGAGTATCCGCAGCGGACGTTCGTCGGAACCATCGCGAGCACCGCGGGCGCGCTCGATCCCGCGTCGCGCACGCTGCTGACGGAGGTGCGCCTGCGCAACGACGATCGCGCGCTGATGCCGGGCATGTACGCCCAGGTCAAGTTCAGCGTTCCCCCCTCGGACCAGGTGTGGGTCGTGCCGGCGACGGCGATCGTCACGCGCTCGGCCGGCTCGCAGGTGGTCGCCGTGCGCGGCGACGGCACCATCAAGTTTCTCGGCGTTCAGCTGGGCCGTGACTTCGGGCAGGCGGTCGAGATCGTCTCGGGCCTCAGCGGACAAGAGCGGCTCGTCGTGAGCCCGCCGGATGGACTGAAGGACGGCGTCCGCGTCGCCCTCGAACAACCCAAGGCCGTCGAGGCCGCCAAGAAGAAGGAGTGACGAGCATGAATCGACTCGAAGGGAAAGTCGCGGTCATCACGGGTGGCAACAGCGGCATCGGCCTCGCCACCGCGCGCCGGTTCGCGGAGGAAGGCGCGCACGTCTTCATCACCGGCCGCCGCCAGAACGAGCTCGACGCCGCGGTGAGGCAGATCGGCAAGCAGGCCACCGGCGTTCAGGGCGACGTGTCGAACCTCGCGGACCTCGACCGGCTGTACGCGACGGTGAAGCGGGAGAAGGGCCGCATCGATGTCGTCTTCGCGAATGCCGGCAGCGGCACGCTCGCCCCGCTCGGCGCGATCTCCGAGGAGCTCTTCGACACGACGTTCGGCACCAACGTCAAGGGACTGCTCTTCACCGTGCAAAAGGCCCTGCCGCTGCTTCGGGACGGCGGCTCGATCATCCTGAACGCGTCCATCGTCGCCTCCAAGGGCCTCGAGGCCGCCAGCGTCTACAGCGCCACCAAGGCGGCGGTGCGCTCGTTTGCGCGCTGCTGGACCGTCGATCTCAAGGCTCGGAAGATTCGGGTCAACGCCATCAGCCCGGGCCCGATCGAGACGCCGGGCTACGACAACCTGGGGTTGAGCGAGCAGCAGATCGAAGAGTTCAAGAAGAATATCGTGGCGACGGTTCCGCTGGGGCGGATGGGCAGCGCCGACGAGATCGCGAAAGCGGCCCTCTTCCTGGCCTCCGACGACAGCAGCTATGTCACCGGGATCGAGCTGTTCGTCGACGGCGGCATGGCCCAGATCTGATCAGGGCTCCGGGCGGAACGCATTCATCGCGGTCACCAGGGCCGGGGTCCCGCCGAAGAGGTAGGTGATCTCGACGGCTTCCTGGATCTCGGCCTCCGACGCGCCGGCGGCGCGGGCGCGATTGGCGATGGTGGCCACGCCGTCCGGGTGCGTCTGCAGCGCGTCGACGATCATCGTCATCAGGTGCTTGTACTTGGCGGGAATGGCGCCGTCGCGCAGGATGTGCTCGCGCTGGGCCATGTAGGCGTCCACGAACTTCGGATCGCGCCGGTGCAGCACCTGGATCCACGGGGGCATCGTCGTCTGGGCCATGCTGACCTCCTCGGCCGTGATACAACTGGCGGCGCCGACGATACACCGATCGACAGGAGGTCGCCAGCCATGCTGACTCTCGCGGAAGCCAACCAGGTCGTACAGGGCGCGCTCGCCCGCGCCAAAGAGCTGAACATCAAGATCAGCGTCGCGGTGTGCGACGCCGGCGGACGCCTGGTCGCGTTCAACCGCATGGATGGCGCGCTGTGGGCCGGCGCCTACGGCTCGCAGGGGAAGGCGATCGCGTCGGCCGCCTTCGCGCGGCCGAGCGGGGAGCTGCAGGAGCGCGCCGGCACGCCGATCATCCAGGGCATCGCCGCCGCCGAGGGCGGCCACATGATCCCCAGCCAGGGCGCGGTGCCGATCATCCGCAACGGCGTCGTCGACGGCGCGTGCGGCGTCGGCGGCGGCACCGCGCAGCAGGACGAGGACTGCGCGCGCGCGGGCGTCGCCAAGCTCTGAGCCGTCAGCCGCCATGAACGACGCGCTCACCGGGCAGACGGTCGAGCTGTTGCAGCAGCTGATCCGCAACCGGTGCGTGAACGACGGCAGCGTCGGCTCGGGCCAGGAGGTGCGCACCAGCGACGTGCTGCGCGGCTACCTGGACGGCAGCGGCCTCGACGTCGACGTGTACGAGCCGGACGGGGCGCCCGGCCGCACGAGCCTCGTCGCCCGCATCGAGGGCACCGATCCCGCCGCGCCGACGCTCTGCCTCATGGGCCACACCGACGTCGTGCCCGTGACGCCCGAGCACTGGACGCGCGATCCCTTCGGCGGCGAGCTCGTGAACGGCGAGGTGTGGGGCCGCGGCGCGCTCGACATGCTGAACCTCACCGCGTCGCAGGCCGTCGCCCTCAAGGCGCTGGCGCGGCGCGGGTGGCGCCCGCGCGGCACGCTCGTCTATCTCGCGTGCGCGGACGAGGAGGCGGGCGG
>QHSB01000271.1 GCA_003220335.1 Candidatus Rokuibacteriota bacterium | reverse complement strand
TTGCGCACGATGGCCTTCGGCGCCGCGCGCTCGCGCAGGAGCTCCTCGATCCGGTCCAGCAGGTGATCGCCCTTGGCCTTGGAGATGTCGAGCAGGGTGACGACCTTGCCGTCGAGGCTCGACGGCCGCGGGGCCGTCTTGCGGGGCACGGCCACGGAGTCGGTGGGGTCGAGATACTCGGTCATCGGATCCTCCTCATCACGAGGTTGCTGCCCTTCGAGAACGTCCAGCCGGGCACCACGGCCGAGAATCGTCCGGCCGTGCCGCCGGCGACCAGGATCTTGATGTGCTCCGGCGCGCGGAACTTCGGAATCGGCGTCGCGTCGTGCTCGGGATCGGCAAACTTGCGCAGCACGTGTTCGGGCAGGCCGTCGCCGCCGTTCTTGCCCGGCACCAGCTCGTGGACGGGCCGCTGCAGCCGCTCGAAGAGAAACCGCCGCACGTCGGCCTTCGACCAGCCGTCGCCGGCGACGATGGCGGCGTGCTCGGGCGACAGTACGAGCAGCGTGTCGCCCCAGTGCGTCATCTTGTGGTGCTCGATCACGGCCATGCTGGCGGCCACGGTGGCGAGCAGGTCGGGCGCGGTGCGGCTGCGCTGGTCGTAGACGGTGAGCGGCGCGTCGGCGGCGAGCAGCGCCACCGTGTCGTCGCCGGGCGCGAACCCGTGCTCGACGGCCAGCGACTTCCAGGGGCTGGCCTCCTCGTGCTCGCCGATGCAGTACGTGTAGCGGCCCGGGTGCGCGAAGGTCGACATGCTCACGACCCCCGGCCGCGCCCCGCCGACGTTGACGCAGACGAGGCGTAACGCACGGCCGATCGTCGCGTTGGCCCGCCAGCCCGGGCCGAAGAGGCCGGCGCCGCAGTTGATGTCGAGCACGCGGCGAATGGGCCCGTTCACGACGATGAGCGGCGCCGGGGCGTTGGTGGTGATCGCGACCTTCTCCACGGTGGCGCGTCCGTAGTTCGGGGGGACGAGCGCGATCAGCGCGTCGCCCGGCCGGCCGCTCGCCGCGACCGCCCGCTCCACGCGCTCGCGCGTCGGTGGCACCACGGGCAACCCGTCGGTGACGCCGCGGTCGTAGAGAGCCTCGATCGGGTCTGTTGTAGCGGGGTCCGCGAGGCCGGCTTGAGCCGAGGGTGGGCTGTTCGAGGCGCGGTGTGGCTCCGTGCGGCTCACACCGAGAGGCTATCACGCCCCGCGGTATGCTGATTTCGTGACCCGCCGGCTCGCCGTCCTTGCGCTGGTCCTTGCCGTCGCGTCCGTCGCGCGCGCGGCCGAGCCGCCGCCTCCAGGGCTCGGGCACGACCACCCGCTGGCCGGACAGATCTGGGACGTCGCGCACGGCCGGTTCGTGCCGATGACCGCGCTCGCGTCCGCGGTGAGCGCGGCGCGCTTTGCGCTGCTGGGCGAGCGCCACGACCACCCCGAGCACCACGAGTTCCAGGCGTGGTTGCTGCGGCGGATGGTCGAGAGCGGCCGCCGCCCCGCCCTCGCCTTCGAGATGCTGGACACCACGCAGGCGCCCGCGCTCGCGCGCCACCTCGCCACGGCGCCGCGCGACGCCGCGGGGCTCGGCGACGCGGTGGGCTGGGGCGCCTCGGGCTGGCCCGACTGGCGTCTCTACCAGCCGATCGCCGTCACGGCGCTCGCCGCGGGACTGCCCATCGTCGCCGCCAACCTGCCGACGGCGACCGTGCGCGCGGTCGCACGCGGCGACCTCGCCACGCTCGATCCCGCGCTCGTGCGCCGCCACGCGCTCGACCGGCCGGCGCCCGCGCAGGCGGCGCTCGAGGACGAGATCCGCGCCGCCCACTGCGGCGCGCTGCCCGACACGCTGGTGCCGGGCATGGTGACGGCGCAGCGCGCGCGCGACGCGGAGATGGCCGAGCGCCTCGTCGCCGGCCAGCGAGACGGCGCGGTGCTGATCGCGGGCGCGGGCCACGTGCGCACCGATCACGGCGTGCCGCGCGCGCTGGCCGTGCTGGCGCCGGCGGCCGGCGTGGCCGCCGTCGCGTTCCTGGAGGTCGCCGACGGCTGGACGGCGCCCGCGGACTACGCCGCGCGATTCGGCGCGTCGAGGCTGCCGTTCGACTACGTGTGGTTCACCGCGCGCGCCGACAACGTGGATCAGTGCGCCCGCCTTCGCGAGCGCGCTCCTCGATCGCCCGAGAGGGATCAGCCGGGCGCATCATAACCGCGCGTGGCGACGGCGCGGTCACCTACAATGGTTTCCCATGAAGTCCGCCAACAGCCCCGCCGGCGGCGTCGGTCTGCGCGAGGCGGCGTCGGTCGTGTTCGCGCTGGCCACGCTCCTGCCCCTCCTGCTCGTCGTCCTCGTCCTCCACCGCTCCGGAGCGCTCTGGAGCTTCGAGGCGCAGATCTCGGTGCTGCTCGCGGTCACGCTGGCCGTGCTGGGCTTCGTCGTGTTCCGCCTGATGGTGGGCCGCGTGGCGCAGCTGGCCGGCGCGCTCGTCGGACCGGGCGCGAGCGCGCGCACGAGCGATGGGGCCGTCGTCCCGGGCCTGGGCCGCGTGACGGAGATCGGCCAGATCGGCGACGCGTTCGCGCGCATGCTCGACGACCTGCGCGGCTCCACGGAGCGGCTGGAGGAGCTGGTGTTCAAGCTCGGCGCTCTGAACGAGATCGTCGAGCTGGCGTCGCGCGTGCCGAACATGCCGCAGCTGCTCGCGCTCGTGCTCGAGCGCACGATGCGCACGGTGCGCGCGGCCACGGGCTCCATCATGCTGCTCGACCGCCATCGCGGCCTCCTGCGTGTGGTCGCTGCGCGCGGCGGGAGCGATGACGCCCCCGTCGGCGCCGAGCTGCCGCTGGGCGAGGGCGTGGCGGGCAAGGTCGCGCAGGTCGGCGAGGCCAGCCTCGTCGACGACGGCGCCGTCGTCTGGCTGCCGATCCGCGTCGAGGACCGCATCATCGGCGTGGTCAACCTCGCCAAGGGTGCGGCCTCGCCCGTGGACCCGCGCGCGTTCTCGCCGATGGACCTGCAGTTCCTGAGCACGCTCATGGCCCACGTCGCCTATGCCCTCGAGAACGCGCGCCTGCTCGAGGACGCACGGCTGAACACGGAGCGGCTGCAGACGGTCGTCGAAGATCTGAGGACGGCGCAGACGCGGCTGGTGGAGGGCGAAACGGTGCGCGCGCTCGGCCAGATGGCCTCGGGCATGGCGCACCATCTCAACAACCTTCTCGCCGTCGTCTCGGGCCGCCTGCAGCTCCTGCTGCTGCGCGCCCACGACCCCGCCCTGCGCAAGCCGCTGGAGACGGCGGAGCGGGCCGTCGGCGACGCCGCCGAGGTCGTGCGCCGCGTCCTCGGCTTCTCGGCCGCCCAGCCCGTGCCCGAGACCATCCGGGTCGACCTCAACGAGATCGCCGCCGACGTGATCGAGCTCACGCGGCCGCGCTGGCAGGACACCGCCCAGCTGCGCCATGCGATGGTCGACATCCGCTTCGAGCCGGGCGACGACGTCGTGGTGGTGGGGGAGCCGGCGCCGCTGCGCGAGGTCCTCATGAACCTCGTCCTCAACGCGCTCGACGCGATGCCCGACGGCGGCTGCCTCGCGATCCGCACGTGGACGGAGGAGGGCTGGGTCTACTGCTCGGTCGGCGACAGCGGCCTCGGCATGAGCGCCGAGACGCGCCAGCGCGCGCTCGAGCCGTTCTTCACCACCAAAGGCCCCAAGGGTGTGGGACTCGGGCTCAGCGTGACCCTCGGCGTCGTCCAGCGGCACCGCGGCGAGATGGACATCCAGAGCCGTGAGGGCGCCGGCACGACGGTGACGCTGCGCATCCCGCGGCCCGGCGTGACGCCGCCGCCCGACACCGTACCGCTCACGCCGTCGCCGGCGGCCCCGCTCAGGATCCTCGTGGTGGACGACGAGCCCGCCGTCCTGGAGGCGCTCGCCGACACCCTCGTCGAGGACGGCCACACCGTGCTGCGCGCCGGCAGCGGCCGCGGCGCGCTCGCGTTGCTCGACGGTGGCGAGCGCGTCGACGTCGTCATCACCGACCTCGGGATGCCCGGCATGACGGGCTGGGAGCTGGCGCGCGCGCTGCGCACCCGCTGGCCGGACTTGCCGGTGGGGCTGATCAGCGGCTGGACGAGCTCGGCGGACTTCAGCGCCGAGGAGGCGAGCCACGTCGCGTTCGTGGTGGCGAAGCCCTACACGCTCGGCGCGCTGCGAACGGCGCTGGCCCCGCTCAGACCGCGGCGCTGAGCGTCACTTCCGGCAGATCTTGAAATCCGCGTAGTCGCCGACGGCCGACGACTTGGTCTCGTCCGAGTCCGTGAGCACGGCGATGCCGATGGGCTTCGGCGGCTCCTTCACGTCGAAGAATTTCCGGTAGTCCTCGAGCACGTTCACCTTCTCCTGCCGCCACTCGCCGCGGCCGGCGGTGCCGCTGCGCAGCACGCGAACCTGCGTGAGACCGGCGTTGGAGACGAGGTGCGTGCCGACCGGGACTTTCTCGCTCCAGATGTACTTCACGGCCTTCGGTCCCGCGACGCGCGAGTGCGGCACGAGCATGTAGACGGCCAGCACGCTGTCGTTGCCGCGCGACTCCCGCTCGTCGGAGCCCTTGGGGAACTCGCGCGGCCGCCACGACCACGCGAGCATTGGATAGGCCGCCAGGTCCCAGCCGTCTACCTCGCGCGCGGCCTGGATACCGAGCCCCTTGGAGGTCGCGCGCAGGAAGCGCTTGCCGCTCTCCTCCTGGACCGCGTAGACGCTCTTGCCGGCATCCTTGCGCGGCTTCCAGTCGCCGGGGAACTCGCCGACCTTCGCCCGGCCGAAGTCGTCGATCAGCTTGCAATCGTCCTCGGCGGGCACGGTAGGCGGGGCGACGAGCATGACCGGCAGCGCGCCGGCAAGCACGAGAAGGACCGCGATGACGAAGTGCCGCACCGCCGAACGATGGTGCAACGGCGGGGCCATCAGCGACCGCCGCGGCGCCACCAGTGATAGACGAGGTTGTCGACCACCTCGCCGAGCTGGCCGATGGTGCGGCACTCGCGCACGAGGTCGCAGGCCGGTGCATACATCGGCATCACGCTGTCGCCGATGCCCCAGCCCCACTGGCCCTCGGGATTGAGCCAGATGATGCCCTTCACGCGCTCGCGGATGAGCCGCAGCGCCCACGCCTGCGGGTCGTTGTAATTGTTCCTCGCGTCGCCGAGGACGAGGATCGTCGTCTTCCGGTCGAGCGACTCCAGCTCGGTGTTCGCGAACCGGCTGAAGGCGAAGCCGAAATCCGAGCGGCAGTGGTAGTCGACGGGCGCCGCCTTGAGCGCCCACTCGATGCCGCGCTCCACCGGGAAAGCGCGGAAGGCCTGGGTGACTTCGGCGATCTCGGAGACGAAGACGTACGAGCGTACGCGGCTGAAGCACTCCTGCAGGCTCCAGACGAGCTGCAGCATGAACCGCGAGGCGTTGCGCACGGAGTCCGAGACGTCGCAGATCGTGATGAGCTTGGGCTTCTCGCGGTGCCGGCGCTTGAGGAAGACCTCCATCGGCACCCCGCCGTAGGAGAGGCTCTTGCGGATCGTCCGTCGCGTGTCGAGCCGCCCCTTCTGCTCCTGGCGCTGCCGCAGCGCGAGCGCGTCCTTGATCTTGCGGGCCAGCCGCGCCACGACGTTCTTCATCTGCGCGACCTCGTCGGGCGTCAGCGCGAAGAGCGGCTTGTCGGACAGCACCTCGCGCGTGAGCTTCTCGCCCTGGCGATAGGCGCGGCGCTCCAGCTCGCGCTCGACATGCTGGCGGATCATCCGGTTGAAGGCCTCCAGCCGCAGCTCGAGGTAGTTGCGGATGCGCGCCAGCTGGCCCGGATCGAGTCCCTTGGCCTCGAGCATCCGCATGATCTTCTCGATGTCGCGCTCGATGGCCGACCAGTCGAACTTGTCCGAGATCTTCCGCGAGAAGTAGCCGACCTGGAGGAAGTACATCAGCCGCTCGAGACCGGCGTTCTGGCCGCCCGCGCGGATGGCCATCTCCATCTCGCTCCCCTCGCCGCGCATCAGAAGCTCGGTCAGATCGTCGAGCTCGAGACCTTCTTCATCCGCCAGGCGATCCAGCAGATCCTGGACGCGAGCATCTTGTGGCCCGAGCGCTTTGGCAAGCCCCTCGCCGAGCGCCTCGAGGTCGAGGAAGTAGAGGTTGAAGAGGCGATCGAAGGTCGGCAGGTCGCGCGCTTCCTTGACGAGCGTGGTGGCCAGCGTGGCCTTGAACGTCTCGCGGTCGGTGAGACCGACCTCCGCGCTGGCCGCGAGCGCGTCGAGCGCCTCCGAGGGCGAGATGCGCAGCTCGGCCCGGCGCAGGTCGCCGATGAACTCTAATATCCTCTCGTCCATCTTATCTGGCGTCGGGGCGGCTGCGCAGGGCTCCGCCGCCCGACGGTCGGCGAATCGCCGGCCGGAGACGCGCCTCGGCGCCCGCGGTCCGACGCGCCTCGGCGGCCGCAGTCATGGCGCCAGGACTTTGTCGAGCGCGCTCTTCACGCGCTCCAGGTCCTTCTCGTACTTCACGAGCATCGTCAGGGTCGACTCGACCAGCGCCGGATCGAGCGCCTGCGCGTTGAGGATGACGAGCGAGCGCGCCCAGTCGAGCGACTCCGAGACCGACGGCGGCTTGCGCAGCTCGAGCGCCCGGATCTTCTGCACGGCGGCCACCACCGCCGCCGCCAGCTTCGCCGGGATCTCCGGGACCTTGAGCCGGATGATCTCCAGCTCGTCGGCCGGCGCCGGAAAATCGATGAAGAGGTGCAGGCACCGCCGCTTGAGCCCGTCCGACAGCTCGCGCGCGTTGTTGGACGTGAGCACGACCAGCGGGATGTGCTTGGCCTTGACGGTGCCGAGCTCCGGCACCG
>QHSB01000270.1 GCA_003220335.1 Candidatus Rokuibacteriota bacterium | reverse complement strand
GCTCGGCTCCGGCCTCGACCGCCACGAGCACATCGGGCGCGGCCGGCTCGGCCTGCGTCCGTTCCGCCTGCTGCTCAACGATCCACGCTTTGCGCGCGTGCCGAAGGTGCTCGAGACACCGAAGGAGCCCGAGCCGACCGCCGATCTGAAGAATCTGGCGACGCTGCGCCGGCTGCGTCGGTGAACATGGGGGGCCCCGAGTTGGCCCCCCATGCTCTTCAAGCGAAAGGGGCTACGCCCCCCTCGGACTCCCCCGGCCAAACGCTCGGGGTGCCCCGGCAAAGCCGTGGCACCCCTCGACCACGCCGACCGCCTTCTACCGCGACGAGGTGACGCCGACGCGACGGCAGAGGGCGCTGACCGGGCACGTCGAGCAGCGTGGCGAGAGCGGCGTGCAGACGTTCTGGCCGAAGGCGACGAGCAGGTCGTTGTAGCCGATCCAGAATCGCCGCGGCAGCCGCCCGCGCAGCGCCATCTCCGTCTCCTGCGGGTGGCGCGTGCGGACGTAGCCGAGCCGGTTGCTGATCCGGTGCACGTGCGTGTCCACGCAGATGCCGGGCTTGTTGAAGCCCATGGTCACCACGAGGTTCGCCGTCTTGCGCCCGACGCCCTTGAGCGTCAGCAGGGCGTCGAGGTCGTCCGGCACGCGCCCACCGAAGCGCTCCAGCAGATCGCGGCAGAGCCCGAGGATGACGCGCGCCTTCGTGCGGTAGAAGCCGACCGGATAGATGAGCGTCTCGATCCGCTGCGCGGACAGCCGCAGCATGGCGGCGGGGGTGTCGGCGACCGCAAAGAGTCGCGCGGCGGCGGGGCCGGTCGTGGTGTCCTGGGTGCGCAGCGACAGGATGCAGGCCACGAGCACGCGGAACGGATCGCGCTCCTGCTCGGCGATGAGCGCCAGCGCGGTGCGGTTCCAGCGCGGACGCGTCCGCCGGAGCCGGCGGATGACGCCCGCGATGTCTACCGCTTGTCCTTGATGGACTCGAGCAGCGTGCGGGCGCGCGGGGCGTCCTTGACGGTCCAATCCGCCACGATCCTCGGCGCGCGCTCGTCGAGCACGCGCGTCAATTCCTGCCGCGCCTCCGGATAGCGGCCGGTGGCGATGTAGAGGCGCGCGAGGTCCACGCGCAGCACGGTGAAGCGCGGGTCGATGGCCAGCCCCTTTTTGAAGTAGTCCTCCGCGCGGGCGCGATCGCCGCCCGCGAGCCGCGGCACCTCCATGTACACGTTGCCGGCCAGAGAGTGCGCGCGGACGTTCTTGGGATCGAGCGAGAGGATCGTGTCGATCTCGCGCTTCACCGTCGGCAGCAGGAAGAGCGAGCGCATGATGCCCTTCGTCTGGCCGTACCGGCCCGTGTTGATCGCGTACCAGACGTGGGCCTCGGCGTTCTTCGGCGCCAGCTCCACCGCGCGCTCGCCGACCTGGCGGCCCCGGTCGTAGGCCGCGAGCTTCTCGTCATCGGTCTTGGCGCGGATGTCGCCCCAGAGGAAGTGCACGTACGACAGCATGATCATCGTCTCGACCTGCCGGTCCTTCGCCAGCGCCGCCTCCAGCAGGTCGCGCGCGCGGTCGAGCTTCGCGGGGTCTTCGTGATACTGCGCGATCAGCGCGCGCGCCGCCTCCACGGGCGTCTGGGCGAGCGCAGCGGTGGCGGCCGCGGTCGAGAGCACGGCGAGGGCCACGAGACGCGCGAGCATCGGGCGAACTCTAGCACGTTGACAGCCCAGCGCCCCATCCACGATCCTCGCGGCGTGATCGCGGTCGGCGTGCAGACGTGGGGCACGGACGTCGCGGCGCTGCGGCGCTACTGGGCCGCCGCCGACGCGCTGGGCTACGCGCGTGTGACCTACGGCGATGGGCTCTGGGACTTCACGCACGACGGCTGGACGCTGCTCGCCGCCCTGGCGCTGCAGACGCGCACCTGTCGGATCGGTCCCGCCGTGACCTACGCGTTCGCCGCCGCCGCGCATCATCCATCGTGGCTCGCCAAGCGCGCGGTCGCCATCGATCACCTGTCCGGGGGACGGCTCGACCTCCGCTTCGCCGTCGGCGCCGAGGCGCGAGACGTCGCCGCGTCGTGGGCGCGCCATGGCATCGCATATCCGCCGCCGCGCGAGCGGCTCGCGAGGCTCGAGGCCACGATCGACGCGCTCCGCCGGCTGTGGGCGGGTGAGCCGGTCACGTCGCCGTCGCTCGGCCTGCGCGATGCGCGCATCGAGCCCGTGCCCGTCCAGCGCCCCGGGCCGCCCGTGTGGGTGGCCGCGGTGGGCCCGCGAGCGATGGCGCTCGCCGCGCGCTGCGCCGACGGCTGGGAGACGTCGTTCCTTCCGCCGGCCGCGTTCGCGGACGCGGTGGCGCGCTTCGACGCCGCGCTCATCGCCGCCGGCCGGCCGGGCGACGTCGTGCGGCGCTCCGTCGAGGTCGACGCCGCGCTCGCGGACGCGCCGCACGAGGCGGCGCGAGCGGCCGAGCGGTTCCGCGCGCATCGTGGCCTCGCTCGCGCCCATCCGCTGCTCGACGCGGCGCTCGTCGGCGACGCGGAGGCGGTCGTCGCGCGGGCGCTTGCCTATGGCGAGGCGGGAGCCACGGATCTCATGGTGGGCTTCGTGGACTTTCCGGACACGAGGATGCTCGAGCGCTTCGCCAAGCGGGTGCTGCCCGCGCTCACGGCGCGGCCTCGCATCCGGTGAGAAGACTCAGCGCTCGCAGCCGATCGGCCACCGCGGAAGCGGGCTCCTGGGCGAGCGCCTCGGCGCCGGCGAGCAGGAGCCATGCGAGCGCCTCCGGCGGCGCCACCGGCCCACCGTGCGCCGAGGGCGGCGTCGCCTCGAGCAGTTCTTGCAGCGCCAGCCGCACCTGCTCGCGCGCCCACGCCAGCGCGAGGGCGCCCGTCTTGTCGCCGCGCGTGGCCAGGAACGCGCGCGCGACCGCGCGCGACAGGGGACCGTCCGGGGCGTACGCGATGGCGAGCGCGCGCAGTGCGCCCGGCAGCGCGTCGCGACCAAGTCCGCCGAGCTCGCGCGCGAGCGCCAGGAGCCGTCGCTCGGCCTCGCTCGGCGGCGCCGGCGACGGCCGGCGTGCGTGGCGGGCGGGGCGCGGCGCGACGCGGCGTCGGCGCGGCATCGCAGTCCAAGATAGCAGACCGCCCCGCCACCGCCCGTGGGCAGCGCCGGCTACTCGTAGCGGAGCGCTTCGATCGGATCGAGCCGCGAGGCTTTGCGGGCCGGGTAGAAGCCGAAGAAGATCCCGATGGCGGCGGAGAAGCCGAAGGCCAGCAGGATCGCCTCCGGCGCCAGCACGGTACGCCACTCCGCCAGCGCGTTGATGGCATTGCTGCCGCCGACGCCGAGGGCAATGCCGATGACGCCGCCGATCAGCGACAACGTCACCGCCTCGACGAGGAACTGGGTGAGGATGTCGCGGGACCGCGCGCCGACGGCCATGCGCAGGCCGATCTCGCGCGTCCGCTCGGTGACCGACACGAGCATGATGTTCATGATCCCGATGCCGCCGACGAGCAGCGACACGGACGCGATCGCCGCCAGCAGATAGGTCATCACCTTCGAGGACTCCTCCTGCGTCTGCAGCACCTCCGAGAGGTTGCGCAGCCAGAAGTCGTCGTCCTGGGCCGGCTGCAGCCGGTGGCGCTGGCGCAACAGCTCGCGGATCTGGGTCTCCGCCTCGGTCATGTTCTCGTCGGGACGGATCTTGATCGAGATCGAGCCGACCGAGCGGGCGTTGGCCTGGCTGACGCCGAGGACCTTCTTCTTGGCCGTCGACAGCGGAACGAAGATCACGTCGTCCTGGTCCTGGCCCCACGCGCTCTGGCCCTTGCGGCTGAGCAGCCCGGCCACGGTGAAGGGAACCTTCTTGATACGGATGATCTGGCCGATGGGGTCGGCGTCGCCGAAGAGGTTCTGGGCGGTCGTCTGGCCGAGCAGGGCGATCTTGGTGGCGCCGTCGACGTCCTCTTGTAAGATCGGCCGCCCGACGTCCACCGGCCAGTCGCGCGCCTCGAAGTAGTCGGCTGTCACGCCCTGGATGGCGGTGGACCAGTTGAGGTTGCCGTAGACGACCTGCGCGTTGCCGCGCGAGCTGGGCGCGGCCACCTGCACGGCCGGAACCTCGCGGGCGATGGCGGAGGCGTCATCCTCGGTGATCGTCGTCTGGCTGCCCTGACCGAGCCGGACGCCGGCCTGGTTGGTGCTGCCCGAGAGCGCGATGATCAGATTGGAGCCGAGGCTCTGGATCTGCTCGGCCACGCGGGCCTGAGCGCCGGTGCCCACCGACACCATCGCGATGACGGCGGCGACGCCGATCATGATGCCGAGCATCGTCAGCGCCGTGCGCAACTTGTTGACCTTGAGCGAGCGCAGCGCGATGCGCAGCGCCTGCAGCACCATCAGGCCACCGCTTCTTCTTCTTCGGGCAGGCTCTTGAGCGCCTCGGCGGCGTCGAGCGGCGTCACGTGCTCGTCGCTGCGCAGCCGCCCGTCGCGGAAGACGAGCCGCCGGCTGGCGTAGGTGGCGATGTCGGGCTCATGGGTGACGAGCACGATCGTGAGCCCGTCGCGGTTCAGACGCTGGAGGAGCGCGAGGATCTCGACGCTGGTGCGTGTGTCGAGGTTGCCGGTGGGCTCGTCGGCCAGGATGACGGCCGGGTCGTTGACGAGCGCGCGGGCGATGGCGACGCGCTGCTGCTGGCCGCCCGAGAGCTGGCTCGGGTGGTGATGCTCGCGGTCGGCGAGGCCGACTGCGCCCAGCCGCGCGCGCGCCCGCTCGCGACGCTCTCGCGACGAGATTCCGCCGTAGAGGAGCGGCAGCTCGACGTTCTCGAGCGCGCTCGTTCGGGCGAGCAGGTTGAACATCTGGAAGACGAAGCCGATCTTCGCGTTGCGCACGGTGGCCAGCTGGTCGCGCGAGAGCCGCGCGACGTCCTGGCCGTCGAGCCAGTAGCGGCCGGACGACGGGCGATCGAGGCAGCCGAGCAGGTTCATGAAGGTGGACTTGCCGGAGCCCGACGGCCCCATGACGGCCACGAATTCGCCGGCCTCGATCGACACCGAGACGCCGCGCAGCGCGTGCACGGTGTGGGGGCCGAGATGGTAGTCCTTGCCGAGGTCCTCGGTCGCGATGATCGCCACGGCGCTCAGAGCCTCAGGCGCGGTCCGGCGGGGGCGCTGCCGCCGGGCGTCCCCGGGCGATTCTGGCCGGCGGCCACGAGGCCCGTGATGATCTCCTGGCCTTCCTTGAGGTCCCCGCGCAGCACCTCGGTGGCGGTGCCGTCGCTGATGCCGAGGGTGAGGGCCACCGCCTTGGGTTTGCCGTCCGCGTCGAGGATCCACACGCGCCCGGGGTTGCCGCCACCACCGGGCGCCGCCGCGGCGCCCGCGCCGCGGCCCTCGCCGCCCGCGAGCTCCTCGTACTTCGCGCGCTGCTCGGGCGTGAGGATCTCGCGAATCTTCGCGCGGGTGGCCTCGCGGACCTTCGCGGCGCGCGGCTGGCGCTCGCTCTCCGGGAGCTCGCGCAGCGCCGACATCTGCTGCCGCGTGTCGGCCAGGATCGGGTCGAGCTTCGTCTGCTGCTCGGCGCTGAGTCCGAGACCGGTCACGAGCCGCTCACGCATCTCACCCGGCGAGCGACCGCCGCCGGCGCCGTCGCCGCGCGGCGCCGAGCCCGCGGCCGGCCTGGTGCTCGACACGCCGCTCTGACCGCGCGCGGGCCCCGCCGGGCTGGCGTCGGCGCCCGCGGGCCGGAAGCGCAGCGCCGCGTTCGGCACCTTCAGCACGCTCGGCTTCTCGGCATAGACCAACTTCACGTTGGCGGTCATCCCGGGCAGGAGGCGGCCGCCGGGATTGTCGACCGAGATCACGACGGTGTAGGTGACCACATTTTGCACGATCTGCGCCGCCTTGCGGATCTGCGTGACGATGCCGACGAAGGGCTGACCCGGGAACGCGTCCACCGTGAAGCTCGCGCGGTCCTCGAGCTTGACCCGCCCGATGTCGGCCTCGTCCACGCTCGTCTCGACCTGCATCTTCGTCAGGTCCTGCGCGATCGTGAAGAGCGTCGGCGCCTGGAGGCTGGCCGCCACCGTCTGGCCGACGTCAACGGCGCGCGAGACCACGACGCCGTCCACCGGGGCGCGGATGGTCGTGTAGTCGAGGTTGGCCTGGGCCTGCGCGAGCGCCGCCGTCTTCTGGTCGACCTGGGCGCGCGCCGACTTCAGCCCCGCCTCCTGCACGCGCAGCTGGGCCAGGTTGGAGTCGATCTGCGCCGCGAGCGCTCTCTCGCTGGCGCGGGCGGAGTCTGACTGCGCGACCGCCTGCTCGTAGTTGGCCTGCGCGGTGTCGCGGTCCGCCTGGGCGATGAGCTGCCGCTTGAAGAGCTCCGCGTTGCGATCGAGAATGCGCTTGCTGTCGGCCTGCGCCGCGTCGGCCTTGGCCGTCTGCGCCTTGCCCTGGGCCAGCGCCGCCCGCGCGTTCTCCACGTCGGCCTTGGCCTTCTCCACGGTCGCCGCCTGGTTGAGGACGGCGGCCTTCGCGGTCTCCACGTCGGCCTTCGCCTGGTTCACCTGGGCCGCGAAGATCTGGGGATCGATCCGCGCGATGATCTGGCCCTTCTTGACCACCGAGTTGAAATCGACCAGGAGCTCCTTGATCTGACCCGAGACCTGGCTACCGACCTGGACGGTGATGACGGCGTTGAGGTTGCCCGTGGCGGAGACGGCGGCGGTGAGGGGACCTCGCTCGACCTGGGACAGGCGGTACTTCGGGGAGCTATTCCGGCCCTGCGCGTACAGGTAGCCCCAGATCCCCGCGCCGAGGAGCAGAGCAACGACGACGATGGGGATGTAGTGTTCTGGGCCTGGGTCAGGGCGAGCTGGGAGTCGGTGAGCTCCAGGATGGTGCCGACACCCGCGTCGAACCGGCCCTGGGCGAAGCGGAAGTTCTGCTGCGCAGAGGCGACGGCGACCTGCGCGGCCTGGATGCGCTCGTCGGCCTCGATCACGTTGTTGATCGACTGCTCGACCTCGCGCGAGATGTCGAGCTCGCTGGCCTTCACCCGGGCCTGGGCGGCGTCGAGGTTGGCGCGCGCCTCGCGGTAGCGGGCGATGCGGTTGCCGCCATCGTACAGGGTCCAGTTCAGCGACAGGTTCAGCTCCCAGATCTCGTTCATGTCCGCCCGGGCGGCGCCGTAGAACCCGCCGCCGACGATGTCGGGGAAGAAGTCGCGGAAGGATCGACGCAGCCGCGCATCGTTGGCCTCGGCGTTGAGCCGCGCCTGGCGGTACTCCGGACGCTGGCGGAGCGCGTCCTCGGCCAGCCGCGCGCGGTCCATCGTGATCGGCTGGTAGATGAGGTTGTCCTGGATTTGGAGCGGTGTGGTGGCCGGCAATCCCATGGCCGTCGCCAGGGCGACGCGGGCGAGGCGCTCCGCGTTCCGCGCGCGGATGAGGTCAACCTTGGCGTTCGCGACGTCCACCTCGGCGCGGGCGACGTCCGATTTCGGCCGCGTGCCCACCTCGAAGAAGCCGCGCGCCGAACGGAGGTTCAGCTCGGCGCGCTCCACCGCCTGCTGGTTCACCTGGATCAGACGCACGGCGAAGTTGATGTTGGTGAACGACTCCTTCACCGTCTGCGTCACCAGCTGGCGCTGCAGCTCGGTGTCCTCGAGGGCGAAGTCGGCGAGCTTGCGCGCGGCCTCGGTGGACGCGAAGTTCTTCCCGAAGTCGAACAGGATCTGCGAGAGCGACAGGCGCGCGACGGTGGTCGTCGTCCACGTCGTGATTGTGCGCGCGGTCTGGGTGGCCGTGGTCGTGAGCGGCGACACGCCGCCGGAGACGTTCTGGTCACGCGCGACCGTCCAGCTGCCGGTGATCTGCGGCAGCAGCGGCGCCAGCGCCTGGTCCACGCGGAACGCCGCCGCGATGTAGTCGCTGATCCGCGCCCTGATGTTGGGCTGCGTCTCGAGCGCGATGGCCACCGCATCGTCGAGCGAGAGCACCTTGCCGAAGACCTGCGACTGCGGGCTCGTCACCGGCGGGGGCGGTGACGTCACGGGCGGGACGA
The DNA here is from genome assembly GCA_003220335.1 of Candidatus Rokuibacteriota bacterium. GTDB lineage: Bacteria > Methylomirabilota > Methylomirabilia > Rokubacteriales > CSP1-6 > AR12. The sequence goes on along the minus strand of QHSB01000270.1, from coordinate 8,617 downwards.
CGGGCGGCGCGGTTTGCGTGGGAGGCGGCGTCTGGGTGGGCGGCGCGGTCGGAGCCTGCGCCATGGCGCTCGTCGTCGCTACCACCAGGGCGGCGCCTGCCAGCAGCAACCGGGCGCGCATCCTCATCACGCTCGCTCTCCCCTGGGCCAGAACGCGACCCCGTGACCTGTCATGACCGCGAAACACCGCCGAGGATATCACGCACCCCTCGACGAGCACCCACGTCCGCGTCACGCGAGACGAAACGGCGCCCGCGTGGTGGTGGACGAGCGGTGGATAAGCTCGGGATGCGGCGGGAACGGTCGGTGGATACGTTTTTTGCTTGACGGACACGAGATACTGCGTGGTAGAGTCCGGCTCACCACAAGATATAGGAGGTGCCCGAATGCTGCCGGAAATCCGTCCCGCCAAAGTCGGCCAGTGGTCCGAGCCCGCTCTGCGCGTTCTCCGCGAGCGCTACCTTCTTCGAAAAGACGGGGAGGTCATCGAGACGCCGGAGGAGATGTGCTGGCGGGTCGCGGTCTCCATCGCCGCGGGCGAGGGCAGATACGGCCGCAGCCAGGCGGCGGTTCGGGAGGTCGCCGAGGCCTTCTACGACATGATGGTGGACGGCTACTTCATTCCGAACTCGCCGACCCTGATGAACGCGGGCAAGGGCAACGGCCTGCAGTACTCGGCCTGCTACGTGCTGCCCGTCGGCGACTCGATGGAGGAGATCTTCGACTCCGTCAAGGCGGCCGCCATCATCCACAAGTCGGGGGGCGGCACCGGGTTCGCGTTCTCGCGGCTGCGCCCCAAGGACGACATCGTGTCGTCCACGGGCGGCCGGGCCTCCGGGCCCGTGTCCTTCTTGCGCGTCTTCAACGGCGCCACCGAGGCGGTGAAGCAGGGCGGCACGCGGCGCGGGGCGAACATGGGAATCCTCAAGGTCGATCACCCCGACATTCTCGAGTTCATCGACTGCAAGCTCGACGGCGGAATCACGAACTTCAACATCTCCGTGGCCGCGACCGACACGTTCATGGAGGCGCTGGCGCGCGGTGAAGAGTACGACCTGATCAACCCGCACACCAAGAAGGTGGTGGGCCGGCTCTCCGCCAAGGAGGTCTTCGACCGCATGGTGAGCGCGGCCTGGCGGACCGGCGATCCGGGCATGGTGTTCATTGACCGGATCAACGCGAGCCCGGCGAACCCGACGCCGGATCTCGGCCAGGTCGAGGCGACAAACCCTTGCGGTGAACAACCGCTTTTGCCCAACGAAGCCTGTAACCTCGGCTCGCTGAACGTTTCCAAGTTCGCGCGTCCTGGCGACGACGGCGAGCAGTCGATCGACTGGGACGAGATGGAGCGTGTGGTGCGGCTGGCCGTGCGCTTTCTCGACGACGTCATCGAGATGAATCCCTATCCGCTGCCTGTGATCGACGAGACGGTGAAATCCAATCGCCGGATCGGCCTCGGGATCATGGGTTGGGCGGATCTGCTGTTCATCATGGGCATTCCTTACGACGGCCCGGAGGCGATCGAGCTCGCCGAGCGGCTCATGTCGTTCGTGAAGGACAAGGCGCACGACCAGTGCGCCAAGCTGGCGGAGGAGCGGGGGCCGTTCCCGAACTGGTCGAAGTCGATCTACAAGGACGTCCGGCCGATGCGCAACTCCACGGTCACCACGATCGCGCCCACCGGCACGATCTCGATGATCGCGGGCTGCTCCTCGGGCATCGAGCCGATCTTCGCGCTGGCCTTCCAGCATCGCGTCAAGCAGCCCGATGGCGAGCGCGTGCTGACCTTCGTCAACGAGACCTTCGAGGCCATCGCCAAGGAGCGCGGCTTCTACTCCGACGCGCTGAAGGAGGAGATCGCCAAGCGCGGCTCGCTCCACGGCATTCCGGGCCTGCCCGAGAATGCCGCCAACGTCTTCAAGACCTCGCACGACATTCCGTTCGAGTGGCACGTGCGGCACCAGGCGGCCTTCCAGCGCTACACGGACAACGGCGTGTCGAAGACGATCAATCTGCCCAACGACTGCAAGGGCGAGCAGGTGCTCAACGTCGGCCTCGGCAAGAAGGACAAGTCGCCGGCCCAGCTGCCGACGGCGGGGCAGCAGGTCATCCGGCCGCGGCCGCACAGCCTGGCGGGCAAGACCTACCGCAAGGAGACGCCGATCGGCACCGCCTTCATCACGGTCAACGAGACCGAGGACGGCGAGCCCTTCGAGGTCTTCGTTCAGGTGGGCAAGGGCGGCTCCGACACCATGGCCGTGGCCGAGGCGCTCGGACGGCTGATTTCGCTCACGTTGAGGCTACCTTCACCGCTCACGCCTCAGCGCCGGCTCGAAGAGGTCATCAGCCAGCTCTCGCGCATCGGCGGCGCCCAGCCGATGGGCTTCGGCGCGGGCAAGGTCCTCTCGCTCCCCGACGCGCTCGGCCGCACGCTGGCCGAGCATATCGGCCAGATCAAGGCGCCCGGCTCGCCGTCGGACACCAACGAGCGCCGGCGCATCGGCGATCTCTGCAAGGAGTGTGGCCAGGCCACGTTCGTCTACGAGGAAGGCTGCAAGAAGTGTCTCTCGTGCGGGTTCAACGAGTGCTGATCCGGCTGCTCCTCCGGCGCGTTCGGACCGCCCGCAGGCAGCTGTTCCTCAACTCGCACGCCAAGCGTGAGAACCCGCGCGTCGAGGCGGTGCTGGACGACGACGACGAGCGCGAGGGCCGCTCGTACGGCGCCTGGCTGCGGCTGGGCGAGCACTCGACCGGCCTGATGGAGTTCGATTACCATGAGGTCGCGCAGCATCGCGGCGAGCTGGCGTGGTGCGCCGCGCTCGCCGAGCGCGTGCGACGCGAGGCGAGAGAACTCCTCACCAGCAGCACCGCCGCCAACGTCCGCGCCCGCTGAGCGACGCGCGCCGCGCTGGGCGGCGGCCGGCGACGTCAACGGCTTCCTGGGGCTCGCCCTCGACAACGTCACCAACCTCGTCATCCTCTCGTCGCTCCTCATCGGGGTCTTCGGCTTTCCGGCCGACCTCGTGCTCGGCCGCATCGTCCCGGGCACCGCGCTCGGCGTCCTCGTCGGCGACCTGGCCTACACGTGGCTGGCGCTGCGCCTCATGCGGCGCACGGGCCGCGACGACGTGACCGCGATGCCCTTCGGCATCGACACGCCCACGCTCTTCGCCATGGTCTTCGGCGTGCTCGGCCCGGTGAAGGTCGCGACGGGCGACGCGATGCTGGCGTGGAAGATCGGCATGGTGGCGACGCTGGCGATCGGCCTCGTCAAGATGGCGCTCGCTTTCGCCGGCGACTGGACGCGGCGCGTAGTGCCGCGCGCGGCGCTGCTGGGCTCGATCGCGGGCGTAGCCATCCTGTTGATCGCGTTCCTGCCGACGCTCAAGCTGTTGCGTGAGCCGCTGGTGGGGCTGATCGCGCTCGGCGTGCTGCTGCTGGCGCTCGTCGGCGGCGTCCGGATGCCGCTCGGCCTGCCCGGCGCGTTCGCCGCGGTGCTCGCCGGCAGCCTGGTGCACTGGGGCGGCATGTGGCTCACGGGCCGCGCCGAGCACGCGTTCACCGTCGGCACGCCGGTAATGGCGCTGCCGTGGCCGACGCTTGCGTGGCTCGACGCGCTCGACGAGGCGCTGCCGTACCTGTCGGTGGCGCTGCCGTTCGCGCTCGTCACGACCATCGGGGGCATTGACAACACCGAGTCGGCGGCCGCTGCCGGCGACGAGTACCGCGCGCGCGACATCCTGATGACCGAGGCGCTCGCCACGCTGGTGGCCGGACTGTGCGGCGGCGTCGTGCAGAACACGCCCTACATCGGCCACCCGGCCTACAAGGCGATGGGCGCGCGCGCGGGCTACACGCTCGTGACCGGGCTCTTCATCGGGATCGGGGCGATGGTGGGCGTGCTCTCGATCCTCGTCACGCTGCTGCCGGAGGCCGCGGTGGCGCCGATCCTCGTCTTCGTCGGCCTGTCGATCACCGCGCAGGCCTTCCTCGCCTCGCCGCCGCGGCACGGCCCGGCCGTGGCGATCACCTTCGTACCGGTGGCGGCAGCCGTCGTGCTGATCCAGGTCGGCGGCGTCCTCGGCGCGCTCCGCAAGTCACCGGCGGACCTCGGCGGCGACGCCGCGCTGACCTACCAAGCCCTGCTCGTGCTCGGCAACGGCTTCATCCTGACCGCGGTGCTCTGGGGGTGGGCGCTGGTGACGATGATCGACCGGCGCTTTCTCGTCACCGCCGCCGTGCTCGCCGTCGCCAGCCTCGCCACCCTGGTCGGCCTCGTGCACTCACCGCTGCCGGGCGGCGGCCTCTTCTGGCCGTGGGCGCCGGGCGCGCCGCGCGCGCTCGCGCTGCCGCTGGCCGGGGCCTACGGCGTGCTCGCCGCGCTCTGCGCGGCGGCGAGCCTGCGTCGGCGGTAACATCGGGTCCGCCGACGCGCCGCCGGGTGCGCGGGCAGAAGGAGAGTCCCATGACCATCGCGAGTCTCCTCGCCAGGAAAGGGCCCAAGGTCGTCACCGTGCAGCCGGAGCAGACGATCCGACAGGCGCTCGCGCTGCTCGCCGAGCACAACATCGGCGCGCTCGTCGTCGTGGACCCGGAGGGCCGGCCGGTCGGCATCCTCTCCGAGCGCGACGTCGTGCGCACCGCCGTGCGTGACGAGGCGGTGTTCACCAAGACGGTGAGCGCGCTCATGACGCGGGACGTGATCCTCGGCGTGCCGCAGGACGACCTCGAGTCGGTCGGCCGCACGATGACCGACAAGCACATTCGCCACCTGCCGGTGGTCGACCAGCGCCGTCTGGTCGGCATCATCTCCATCGGCGACGTCGTCAAGGCGCAGCGCGACCTCTACCGCGGTGAGGTCGAGAACCTCCAGATGGAGCTGACCGAAGAGCACGGGAGACCGACGGGGAGATGACCCGACCCGGCACCGACGCGCAGCCGCTGCGCGTCGCCATCGTCGGCGCCGGGCCCACCGGGTTCTACGCCACCGACCAGCTGTTCCGCCAGCCGGGCCTCGTGGCCGAGGTGGACATGTACGATCGCGTGCCGACGCCGTACGGGCTGGTGCGCGCCGGCGTCGCGCCCGACCACCAGAAGATCAAGGCGGTGACGGCGGTCTTCGACAAGGTCGCCGCGAACCCGCGCTTCCGCTTCTTCGGCGGCGTCGAGCTCGGTCGCCACGTGAGCGTGGAGGACCTGCGCGCCCACTACCACATGCTCCTCTATACGACCGGCGCCCAGACCGACCGGCGCATGGCGATCCCGGGGGAGGATCTCGGACGCAGCCATGCCGCGACCGAGTTCGTCGCCTGGTACAACGGCCATCCGGACTATCGCGACCTCACGTTCGACCTCTCGCAGGAGCGCGCGGCGGTCGTCGGCGTCGGCAACGTGGCGGCCGACGTCGCGCGGATCCTCTCGCGCACGCCCGAGGAGCTGGCGGCGACCGACATCGCGGATTACGCGCTGGAGGCGCTGAGCGAGAGCCGCATCCGCGAGGTGTACGTGCTCGGCCGCCGCGGTCCCGCGCAGGCGGCGTTCACCAACCCCGAGGTGCGGGAGCTGGGTGAGCTGGCCGGGGCCGATATCACCGCGCTGCCCGACGAGGTCGAGCTCGACGAGCTGACGCGCCAGGCCCTCGAGCGCGCGCCCGACCGCGCCACGCAGAAGAAGGTCGAGATCCTCAAGGAGTACGCGCAGCGCGCGCCGACGGGCAAGCCCCGGCGTCTCGTCATGCGCTTCCTCGTCTCACCCGTCGAGCTGCGAGACGATGGCACGGGCGCGGTCGGCGGCATGCGGCTGGTGCGCAACCGACTCTACGCGACGGCCACGGGCACGCTGCAGCCGAAGGCGACGGGCGAGTTCGAGGACCTGCCGGTGGGGCTCGTCTTCCGCTCCGTCGGCTATCGCGGCGTGCCGCTGCCCGGTGTGCCCTTCAACGACGACTGGGGCGTCATCCTCAACGACAAGGGGCGCGTCCTGGATCCGCAGGCGAAGCACCCGCTGGTGGGGCAGTACACCGCGGGCTGGATCAAGCGTGGGCCGACCGGCGTCATCGGCACCAACAAGCCGGACGCGGCGGAGACGGTGGCCGGCATGCTCGAAGACCTGGCGCGCGACATCCACCTGCGACCGGCCGATCCGTCGCCGGCGGCGGTCGACCGGCTCATCGGCGAGCGGCAGCCGCAATATCTGTCGTACCAGGACTGGCAGCGGCTCGACGAGATCGAAACGCGTCGCGGCAAGGAAACCGGAAAGCCGCGTGTGAAGTTTACTCGAGTGAAGGACATGCTGGCGGCCCTCGGCCGCGCATGATATCGTGGCGCCGTTTCACGATCGTTTTCTTCGCGAGAGGAGATCCCATGAGGTCGTTCCGCAAGCCATTGACCGTCGCCGTTGCCGCCGCCGCGCTCGCCACGGCAGTCGCGTCCGGCGTCTGGGCGCAGGGGGAATGGAAGGCGCCCGCCGACGCGAAGAACACCAAGAACCCGACGAAAAAGGACGACCCGAAGCTGGTCGCCGAGGGCAAGAAGCTCGCCGAGCAGAACTGCGTGACCTGCCACGGCAACGGCGGCAAGGGCGATGGTCCCGCCGCCGCCGCGCTGCCGCCGCCCAAGCCCGCGGACTGGACGTCGTCGAAGATCGCGGCCGAGACCGACGGTGAGCTGTTCTGGAAGATCAGCAACGGCCGCGGCGCGATGCCGCCGTGGAAGCATCTGCCGGACAACCAGCGCTGGGCTCTCATCGACTACATCCGCTCGCTACAGAAAAAGTAGGCGCGCCGCCGCGCCCGTGACATCTCGACGCCCCGCCGATCCGCCGGCGGGGCGTTCGTGCGTTGGGGCGGTCGGCGACCGAACGTCGCGCGCGTGAGACTCGCCAGCATCGACCTGGGCACCAACACCGTCCGCCTGCTCGTCGCCGAGGTGACGGCGGGCACGGCCGCGTGGCGGACGGTGCACGCCGAGCAGCGGGTGACGCGACTGGGCGAGGGCCTCCGCGCGCGCGGTACGCTGGGCGACGCGGCCGCCGCGCGCACCGCGGCGGCCGTCGTCGCGTATGTCGCGCGGGCGCGCGCCGCCGGCGCCGCCCGCGTCGCCGTCGTGGCCACGAGCGCGGTGCGTGAGGCCGCCAACGGTCGCGCCTTCGTCACCGACCTCGAGCGCGCCGCCGGCGTCGCCGTTCGCGTGATCAGCGGGGAGGAGGAGGCGCGCCTCACGCTCGCCGGCATCGTGGCGGGGCTCGGCCCGCTGCCCGGCGTCGTCGTCGCCTTCGACATCGGCGGCGGCTCGACGGAATACATCCTCGCGCGCGATGGCGTGCTGACCGCCGCCGCCAGCCTCCGACTCGGCGTGGTGTCGCTCGCCGAGCGGTTCCCGTTCCCGGGCCCCGTCGAGCCGGCGCGCGCGGCCGCGCTGCGCGCCGACGTGGACGCGCAGCTCGCGCGTGAGCTGCCGGCCGTGATCGCGACGACGCGGATCGACCGCCTCGTCGGCACCGCGGGGACGGTCACCACGCTGGCCGCCCTCGACCTCGGACTCCTCGACTACGATCCCGCTCGCGTGCAGGGCCACCCGCTCACGCGCGCGGCCATCAGCCGGCAGCACCGGCGGCTGGCGGCGCTGGACCTTGCCGGGCGCGCCGCCTTGCCGTGCCTGGAACCGGGGCGGGCGGACCTCATCCTTCCCGGCCTCGCGATCGTCGACGCCACGCTCGATCGTCTGGGCTGCGAGCGGCTGATCGTGAGCGACTGGAGCTTGCGCGAGGGGATCCTGGCGGAGCTGGCGGCACGCGAGGTTTGACAGGTTCTTAGCGCCCGTCTATTCTGGGTCAACATGGATGAGGTAGCGGTACTGGTACTCAACCATACCTTCGAGCCGCTGCATTTCACCAACGCCCGTCGCGCCATCACGCTCCTTCTCGCCGGCAAGGCCGAGTCCGTCGAGGGCTCGCCGCGCGTCATCCGCTCCCCCTCGCGCGCGTTTCCGCTGCCGGCGGTCATCCGCCTCGCCGTCTACATTCGCAAGCCGTTCCTGGACCGCGTCGCGTTCAACAAGAAGAACATCCTCCGGCGCGACGGCTACACCTGTCAGTACTGCAACCGCCGCGGCGAGCGGCTCACCGTCGACCACGTCCTGCCGCGCTCGCGCGGGGGCGACACCACGTGGACGAACGTCGTCGCCGCCTGCCTGCGCTGCAACCTCAAGAAGGGCAACCGGCTGCCGGAAGAGACCGGGATGCGGCTCATCCGCGAGCCGATCCATCCCAAGTTCGTCTTCTCCACGCACATGCTGAGGCACCCGCACGCGCACTCGCTCCTGGACTCGTGGCGAAAGTATCTGGTCGCGGTACCGACGCCGTCGTAGCGGCCCGGCCCGCCGCGTTCAGGCTGTCCTCCGAGTACGAGCCCCGCGGGGATCAGCCGCGCGCGATCGAGGACCTCACGCGGCACGTCGGAGGCGGCCGCCGCCACGTCGTCCTGCGCGGCGTCACCGGATCGGGCAAGACGTACACGATGGCCAATCTCATCGCCAACACCGGCCGCCCGACGCTGGTCCTTTCGCCCAACAAGACGCTGGCCGCGCAGCTCTTCAGCGAGTTCAAGGCGTTCTTCCCG
>QHSB01000269.1 GCA_003220335.1 Candidatus Rokuibacteriota bacterium | reverse complement strand
ACGAGTCGGCGTTCCGCATCATGGAATTCACGACGACGTTCTACGGCCGGCAGGGCGTGGTGCGCGAGCGCGGCGGCCTGCAGCACGCCGGCTGGCCGGGCGGCGCCTTCGAGACGCAGGACCATCGCTGGATCGTGTTCACGGCGCCCGCCCAGCACCTCTTCGAGCGCCTGTGCGTCATGCTCGGCGAGCCGGAGCTGCCGAGGGACCCGCGCTTCGCCAGCGCGACGGAGCGGCCGAAGCACATCGACGTCGTCCTCGAGATGGCGCGGCGCTGGTTCGCCGCGCGCTCGTTCGACAAGGCGATGGACGAGCTGCACGCGCACGACATCCCGCATTCGCCGGTCATGAGCATGGCCGACATCTTCGCCGACCCGCACTACCGCGCTCGCGAGATGATCGTCGACGTCCCGTCCGATATCGGCGCGCTGCCGCAGCCCGGCGTCACGCCCAAGCTCTCGCTCACGCGGAGCGTCCCGGCGGAGCCGTGACGCTCCTCTAACCCCCAAAGTTCGGAGCGCCGCGGCACAGCCGGGTCGCTCCTCTAAACCCCTCGATACTCCGACTCCTGGGCTACCGGCGGCGTCCCGCGACGGAAGTCGCGCGTCCGCCTCTGACTGCGTGCGCGTCGTGCCGCGGTTTCGGGTATACTCCCGGCGTGCCGAATACGGAACGAGGTTCCGGTATCCGAACGTCGGGCGACGCGGGGCACCGCGCCGCCAACCGCGTGGTGGACATCCTCGAGCTGCTGGCGGCGAGTCCCGATGGCCTGGCCCTGAGAGACGTGAGCGCCGAGCTGGAGGCGCCGAAGAGCAGCCTGTTGCCGTTGTTACGCGCGCTCACGGCGCGCGGCTACCTCGCTCAGGGGCGCGCGGGCGAGTACCGGCTCGGGCGGAGCGCGGTCGACCTCGGGGCGGCGGTGCCGACGGCGAATGCCCTGATGGAGGCGGCGCGCCCGGCGGTGGTGGACCTGATGCGTCGGACGGGCGAGACCGTCTTTCTGGGAACGCTCTCCAGCGACCACACGTCCATCGTGTTCGTGGACAAGGTGGACAGCGATCACATCATCCGGTACGCGGGGGGTGTCGGTGATCGGCGGCCGCTGCACGCCACCGCGATCGGCAAGGCCATCCTCGCCTTCCTGCCCGCGAGGGAGCGCGACGGGATCTTGAAGTCGCTGTCCCTCTCGCGTCACACCGACCGCACGGTGACGAGCCTGCCTGCCCTGCGCGCGTCGCTGGAGGACGTCCGCAAGACCGGCGTCTGCGTGACCATCGAGGAGCTGGTCCCGGGCGCGTCCGGGATCGCGGCGCCGATCTTCGAGCGCCACGGCCGCGTGGCGGGCGGGTGCGCGATCGGCGGCCCCACCGACCGCGTGCGCCCGCGCCTGCGCGCGCTGGCCGCGGAGGTCAAGGCCACCGCGGCCATTCTGTCGGCCCGGCTCGGTCACCGCGCCGACCGGAAGGCGGCGCGGCCGTGAGCGTCATCGAGCGTGTGGACGTCTTCCGCCGCCTCGACGCGTGGCGGCGGCGCCGACGCACGTATGCGTTCGTCGCCCTCGGCGTCGTCGCCCTGTGCGCGGCCGTGTACGGCATCCGGCTCTGGCGGTACTGGGACCGCCACGTCTCGACCGACGACGCGTTCGTCGAGACCCACGTCTCGCCGGTGAGCACGCGCGTGCGCGGCACCGTGCTCGAGGTCCTCGTGCGCGACAACGAGGAGGTGGCCGCGGGCGCGCCGCTCGTGCGGCTGGACCCGCGCGATCTCGAGGTCAAGGTCCACCAGACCCGCGCGGCGCTGGCCACCGCGCAGGGTCGCCTGCGCGCGGCCGCCGCCGGCGTTCCCATGACCGAGGGCACCACGCGCAGCCAGGTCGGCGTCGCCGAGGCGTCGGCGGCGCGGGCCGTGCTCGGCATCGACAGCGCCGCGCGCGCGCTCGACGAGCGCCGCAGCAAGCTGCGTGCGCGGGCGGCCGCCGTGCAGGCCGCGCAGGCCGAGGTCGCGGCGCGCCAGGCGGACTTCGACCGCGCGGGCCTCGACCGCGGGCGCACCGCCGAGCTGCTCGAGCGCAAGCTCGTCGCGCGCCAGGACTTCGACCACGCGGACAACGCGTTCAAGACGGCCGGCTCGGCGCTGGAGGCGGCGCGGCAGCGGCTCGACGTCGCCCACGCCGAGGTGGCCCAGGCCGAGGCGGAGGTGGCCACGCAGGAGGTCGTGCTGGCGCAGTCGCGCCGGCAGCGCGAGGAGGCCGAGCACACGCTCGGCGACGCCCGCAGCCGGCGCGGCGAGGTGACCGTGCGCAGCGCGGAGGCGGCGAGCGCCGAGGCGCAACTGGCCGAGGCGCGCGCGGCGTTGCGCGAGGCCGAGCTGAACCTCGAATACACGACGATCGCCGCGCCCGTTTCCGGCCGCGTCACGCGCCGCACGGTGGAGGTGGGCCAGACCGTGCAGCCGGGCCAGCCGCTGCTCGCCGTCGTGGACGTGGCCAACGTCTGGGTGGTCGCGAACTACAAGGAGACACAGCTCACCCACGTGCGCCCGGGCCAGCCCGCCACCATCTCGGTGGACACGCATCCGGGGCTCGTGCTCCGCGCTCGCGTGGACTCGATCCAGAGCGGCACGGGCTCGCGGTTCTCGCTGCTGCCGCCCGAGAACGCCTCCGGCAACTTCGTGAAGGTCGTGCAGCGCATCCCCGTCAAGCTCGTGCTCGAGCCCGGCCAGCAGGGGCAGACGCTGCTCGTGCCCGGCATGTCCGTCGTCCCCGTGATCCAGCTGCGATGACCGGGAGGACGAGCATCGAATGAGCCCGCGCGTCCGGCGCGCCATCGTCGCCGTCTCGACGATGATGGCGACCTTCCTCGTGATCCTCGACGTCACCATCGCCAACGTCGCCCTCGATCACATGCGCGGCACGCTGTCGGCGGGCGTGGACGAGATCACGTGGGTGCTGACCTCGTTCCTCGTCGCCAACGCCATCAGCCTGCCCATCACCGGCTGGCTGAGCGACCTGCTCGGGCGCAAGCGGCTGTTCATCCTGGCCACGGTCGCGTTCACGCTCACGTCGGCGGCCGCGGGAGCAGCGCCGAGCCTGGCCGCCATGGTGTTCGCGCGCTTCCTGCAGGGCCTCGCGGGTGGCCCGCTGGTGCCGCTGTCGCAGGCGACGATGATCGAGACGTTCCCGGCGCGCCAGCGCGGGATGGCCATGGCCATCTGGGGCATCGGCATCATGTTCGCGCCGATCATCGGGCCCACGCTCGGCGGCTGGATCACCGACAACTGGTCGTGGCGCTGGGTCTTCTACATCAACGTGCCCGTCGGCGCCGCCGCCGTGGTGCTCGCATGGCTGTTCGTGCCCGACTCCACGACGGAGCGGCCGGCGGTGCGCCGGGTGGACGTGCCCGGGCTCGTGCTGCTCGTGGTGGGCGTGAGCGCGCTGCAGTTCGTGCTCGACCGCGGCCAGCGCGAGGACTGGTTCGCCTCGCCGCTCATCGTGTGGCTCACGGTGCTGGCGGCGGCGGCGCTGGTCGCGCTCGTCGTGCGCGAGCTGCGCGCCGAGGAGCCTGTGGTGGACCTGCGCGTGCTGCGCCACGGGACGTTCGCGGTGGCCACGGCGGCGATGTTCGTCATCAGCATCGCGTTCTACGGGATCATGGTGCTCTCGCCGCTCTTCACGCAGATCCTCATGGGTTACACGGCGATGCTGGCGGGGCTCGTGCTGGCGCCGGGCGGCGTCGCCACCCTGGTCACCATGCCGATCGCGGGCGTCCTGCTCAACCGCATCGACCCGCGCTGGATCATCGTCACCGGCTGCGCGCTGAACGCCTACGCGATGTACCTGATGGCCACGCTGTCGCTGGAGGCGAGCTACTGGCACATCATGCTTCCGCGCTTCATCCAGGGGCTCGGCATCGGCTTCACGTTCGTGCCGATGTCGACGGTGGCGCTCAGCGCCGTGCCGATGCGCGAGCTGGGGCACGCCTCCGGCCTGTTCAACTTCATCCGGACGATCGGCGGGAGCATCGGCATCGCCGCGGTGGCGACGTTCCTGCAGCGCGGCACGCAGACCCACCAGGCGCGCCTGGCGAGCCACGTGAGCCTCTACGACCCCGAGGCGTGGGACCGCTACCAGATGCTGGTGGCGACGTTCATGGCGCGCGGCGCCGATCCGGCGACGGCGGAGCAGCAGGCGTGGGGACACCTCTACCAGACGGTGCAGCGCCAGGCGCTGCTGCTGTCGTTCATCGACAACTTCTGGTGGCTGGTCTGGATCTTCGCCGCCGTCATTCCGCTCGTGTTCTTCCTCGGCGGCCGTCCGCGGGCCGGCGAGTCGCCGGCCGACGTCCAGCGTCACGCGGCGATCGTGGAGTGACCGGGCCGGTCCCTAGAGCACGAAGCCGGGCGGCGGCATGAGATCAGGCCGCTCGGCGAACAACCGCGCCCACGCCGCGCGGGCCACGCGCTCGGCCTCGGCGACGATGGCCGGCTCGTCCAGCGTGAGCACGTGGCGGTCGCGCATGAGCCAGCGCCCGTCCACCATCACGGACTCGACGTCGCCGGCCTGGCCCTGGTGCACGAAGCACGCGACGGGGCGCAGCGCGGGCGTCAGATGCGCGCGGCGAAAATCCACCACGATGAAGTCGGCCCGATTGCCCGGTGCGAGCCAGCCGCCGTCGGGGACGCCGAGCGCACGATAGCCGTTGCGCGTGGCCCACGTCAGCGCCTGCTCGGGGGTCGGCCGGCGGCCGTCGGCGCGGCGCACGCGCTCCATGAGCATGGCGGTGCGCACGACCTCCACCATGTCCTCGGCCATGTTGTCGGTGCCGAGCGTGATCAGGCAGCCCGCGCGCTCCAGCGCGTCGATGCGCGCGGCGAGACCGCGACGCGCGGCGATGGCGGGATTGACGGCGACGACGGCGCCGGCGGCGCCGAGCGTGACCTCCTCTTCGCCGCTCATGCAGCGGCAATGCGCGGCGATGAGGCGCGGTGAGAGCAGGCCGCAGCGCGCCGCGTACTCGACGGGCGTGACGCCGCGCTGCTCGCGGATCGCCGCGACCTCTCCCCAGATCTGGCTGAGGTGGATGGTGGCGATGGTGTCGAGCTCGTCCTGCAGCTTGCGCACGCGGCCGAGCAATTCCGGCGAGCAGAGATCGGGGGCCCACGCGGCGACGCCGACGCTCACGCGACCGTCGACGCGGCCGTGCCAGCGCGCGTGCAGCTCTCTGATCCGGGCCAGGCCGCTCTCCGCCAGCGCCGTGTCCTGCTCGAACGGACCCGGCTGCCCGACCGACGCGCGCGCGCGATCCCATGCGCGCTCGCACAGCACGAGCCGCAGGCCGGTATCGGCCAGCGCACCGGCGTAGCGTTCGAGGTGCGCGCCTTCCTCGAGGAGCAGCGTGGTACCGCTGCGGATCGCTTCGAGCGCGCCGAGCGTCGCCATGAGGCGCTCCTCGTCGTCGGACAGCGCAGGCAGTGGCAGCGGCGCGAGGCCGCCGGTGAACGGCGGCGTGTGAGACGGCGAAAGATCCTCGTAGATCCCGCGGGCCACCACGCGCGGAAGATGCGTGTGCGTGTTGGCGAAGCCCGGCAGGATCACGCGGCCGCGTGCATCGATCTGCTCGGCCGCTGCGTGGCGCGCGAGCAGATCGGCCGCGGGACCCAGCGCGGCGATCCGGCCGTTGTCGACGAGGAGCGCGCCGTCGCCATAGAGCGTTCCGGCGTCGTCGCCGGTGACGATGGTGGCCCCGTGAATGGCCAGCGGGCGGTTCATCCGCGACACTCTATCGCTTTCGGCCGGGGGTGGTCCGCGGTATCGTACGAACCCCACAGGAGGCGTTCCATGCACCGTGTCCCCCGGGCTCTTACCGTGCTGGCCGTGCTCACCACCGCGACCTGGCTGACCGCTTCATCGAGCCAGGCCCAGGCGCCGGCGGCGAGAAAGGGCGGGGTGCTGCGCGTGGCGTTGATCGGCGAGCCGCCGACGCTCGACGCGCACGCGACCACGGCCGTCATCACCCGCGAGATCGTCGTCAACATGTACGAAGGCCTCTTCGCCCTCGACGCGAAGTATCAGCCGGTGCCCCTGCTCGCCGAGCGCGCGGAGACGCTCGACGGCGGCAAGCGCTACCTCGTCCACCTGCGCAACAACGTCAAGTTCCACAACGGCAAGACGCTGGGCGCCGCCGACGTCGTGGCGTCGCTCAAGCGCTGGGGAGCGGTGGCCAGCCCCGGCAAGTCGGTCTTCAAGAACGTCGGCTCGGTGGAGGCGAAGGGACCGCTCAGCGTCGAGATCCGGCTCAAGGAGCCCTCGAGCGCGCTGCTGACGATCCTCGCGCAGGTCGACAGCGCCGCCGTCATCTATCCCAAGGAGATCGTCGACGCGACGGGTGAGGGGCAGCTCAAGGAGTACATCGGCACCGGGCCGTTCAAGTTCGTCGAGCACCGGCCCGATCGCCACATCAAGCTCGCGCGTTTCGACGGCTACGCCGCGCGGTC
>QHSB01000268.1 GCA_003220335.1 Candidatus Rokuibacteriota bacterium | reverse complement strand
AAGACCGACTCAGGGATCTTCACCAGCCCCGCTTCAGCGCCTCGGTCATGTCCACGGTGCGGCCATGACCGCTCTTGGGCTTTTCGATATGCGCGCCCGGCAGTGTGCGGGCAACGCGGATCTCCTTCTCGGCGAAGTGCACGTCGTCTCACTGGAGCGCGAACCCCTCGGCGAGCCGCATGCCGGTTCGCGCCAAGAGAAGGAAGAGCGGTCTTGCCGGGTCTTGGAGTTGACGACGAGTCGGAGCGCGCGCCCAAGCTTGTCGGTCACTTCGAGGCCGCCTCCGCTGTGTCGACCCAATCCACGAGGAGTGAATAGCCGACGGCGAGCACAACCGGGCCCACGAAGATCCCGACGATGCCGAACGCCAGCAGGCCGCCGATCACGCCGAAAAAGACGAGCAAGAGCGGCATGTCGGATCCCTTGCGAATGAGCATCGGGCGGAGCACGTTGTCGATGCTGCTGACGAAGATCGCCCACACGAACAGCGCGATCGCCCACCCGCCGTGCCCGGACCAGTACGCCCACACGACCGCGGCGAGCAGCACGGGGAGGGGCCCGATCTGGCCGATGCAGAGCACGAAGACGAGCGCCGTGAGGACCGTGGCGAAGGGCACGCCCACGACGGCGAGACCGATTCCGGCCAGGCAGGCCTGGACGAGCGCCGTGACGATGATCCCCAGCGCGACGCCCCGAATCGCTTGCGCGGCGAGCCGGGCGGAACGCTCGCCGTGGCGCCCCGCCACGCGTCGAGCAAAGCGCCGCGTCGCTTCGGCGGCCGTCTCGCCGGATGCGTAAAGGATGGCCGAGAAGAGAACGACCAGCAGGAATTGCACCAGCACCACCCCGATGCTGCCCACCGCGACGACGAACCAGCCGAGCATCTGCTGCGTATAGGGCGCCACGCGCGTCGCGAGCTCTTCGCGTTCGATCGCGGCGGCCTCCTGCCACTTCGCGGCGAGTCGGGGGCCGGCCAGGGGCAGTCGCACGAGCCAGTCCGGCGGCGGGGGCACGGACCAGGTGGCCAGAGACCGGGACCAACCGGCGATGTCGTCGGCGTGCACGACGATCGTGCCGAGGGCGAGCGCGAGCGGCAGGATCAGGCCGAGCAGCAAGACCGCCGTCATCACGGCCACCGCCAGCCGTCGCCGACCCCCCAGCGCCGACTCCACGCGCAGCATCAGGGGCCAGGTCGCGACCACGATCATCGTGGCCCAGACCGCCGCGAGCAGGAACGGTTGCAGGACCCGAAAGCTCGCCACGATCAGTCCGGCGATGAAGAGCACCGCCAGCGTGGCCCGCGCCGGATCCCGGGAGGCGGGGGCGTCGGTCACGCGCGTCCGCTGATCATCGGCGCGCCGATCGTCGGTCGTAGGGCTCGACCCAGACGCCTTCCCGCGAGTAACCGCGGATGTGCTGGGTCTTCTCACGGTCGTCGGACTTCATGATCGGCGCGTCCCGGGGCGCGGGCGAGGAATGCACCTGCGCGGTGCGCCCGTAGCGAGGAGAAGAAGAGCAACGGCGGTGAGGGGTGATCGGCAGGACCGACCGGCGGAGGTGACGGCCAACAGATCGCATAGGGTAGCCGGAATCATAGGAGCCTATCCAGACGTGGGCAAGTGGCTCCTAATCAGATACGGGCTGTGAGCGTGCCCGGAGCTGGATCCGGAGTGCTCGAAGGCAGTCATCGTGCCAGAGAACGTCAGGGGAAGGTACGCCACGTAGAGAACAGTTGGCTTCGCACGGCGCGTCAGGATGTGGCCTTCTACGTCGTTCGTGACACCACAATGGTCGGGTGAAGGCGGGGCCAGAAACCGTTGGCGGGGTCCGGCGCCGCGTCGCGATTGGCGCTCTGCGGGGTCGTCTTGGCCTTACGGCTGCTTGTCAACCACTTGCCCGCGGACGCGGATCGTCAAGCGCGGGAATGTCGGGTCGTCGGTGTCGATGAAGATCGTTCCATCGAGGCTTCCCGGTCGAAGCGCCTCGGAACGCAGGCTCACGTCGATTCGGAAGGCACCGCTCGCCGTGGAAGACGGCGTCGCGCGGATGTCGAGCGCGTGCACGTTCGAGCGGATACCGCGAAGTCGAAATGCTCCGGCGCGCTTTTTGACGAACGCCGTCTGCTCGAGAAACTGCGCCGCTCGCGGCTGCGGCCGAAGGCGGTCGAGAGCCACCTCGCCGAAATCGATCTCGTCGGGATTCGCGTAGACGTCCGCCTTGACCAGGACGTGAACGGGGAGGCGTATCATTCCGATCACCGCGTCGCTGCTCTCGAGCTCGAGGGTCTCGTCGTAGCGGCCGGGTGAAATTCCCGCCGCCGGTTTCACGGTGAGCCGCCACGTCCGTCCCGGTTCGACGGTCTCGAGCTCCGCCTCGTAGTGCGTGCCGCGATGTGCAACCAGACGTATGGCGACGGGCCCAGGCTGGTTGCTCCGCACGGTCAGCTCGCGGCGGACATCCTCGCCTCGGAAGGAGGAAAGGAACACCGCGGGAAGCGGCTCGATGTCGACCGGGCCATGGACCATCCCCCTGAGCACGAGCGCCACCGA
The DNA here is from genome assembly GCA_003220335.1 of Candidatus Rokuibacteriota bacterium. Lineage (GTDB taxonomy): Bacteria > Methylomirabilota > Methylomirabilia > Rokubacteriales > CSP1-6 > AR12. Next base: position 3,087 of record QHSB01000268.1, on the reverse strand, counting down.
CCGTGCGCTGGGGTCGTTCGTTTCCATGACGGCGACTCCGCGCACGCTTCCCTGCATATGGTCGGTGGTCAACTCGAGCACGATGGTTGCGTCTCTCCCGGGCGCGACAGTTCTCGGCAGGCGGGCGGTCATTCCCGGTATGGAGAAGCGAACGCCTGTCAGTTCAAGCGATGCGTCACCGCTGTTGCGAAGTTGAAAGGTCCGCGTGACTTTCTCACCGCGCCGGATGCCGCCGAAGTCGTACTCGGTCGGACGGAAGGCCACCTGGGGCTCCGACAGAACTGAGGAGGGCCACAGGCTCGCCGCGAAGGCGAGCGTGACGAGGATCTGGCGTGAAGGGAACGACATGTCCAGGAGCCGCCCCGAAGGCCGCCATCGCGACCTCCGGGGCGTGCAGTCGCTCTCGCTTATGGCTGATTCAGGTACAAGCGGATCTGTGCGAGACGCAGTCCGTTGTTGTCGTACTGCCAGAAGTAATCCTGCAGGACGCTGTTGAACAAGGACACGCTTCCGCACGTCACGATGCCGCCAAGGTCGAAGCAGACACTCTGGAGCGTCGTGAGCGCGCTCGTCACGTTCTGAAACGTCTGCTTGCCCTTGCCACGCGAAAAGACGTTGAGCGTGTTCTCGGACGAGCAGATCAACGCACCCAGATCGTCGAACGCGCACGTCGTGATCGTCGCCGACCCGCCGGGCTGGCCGAGCGCACGGCCCCACACCTGGTACGATGCCGACGCCTTCGATTGGTCACAGGTGAAGTCGGTGGGAACGGCGGTGTTGCAGGGAAGCTGGAAGACCGCGCCGTTCCCCCGCCCGATCAGTTTGCCCGAGCAGTCATAGGCGGCGTCGAAGCCGTTGCCATCGCACACCTGGAACTCGCCCGGCGTGAGCCAGATGTCGGTCTCGACTGGATTCGGATCCGATGCCTTCGTCGCCCCGAGCGCCACAAAGATCGTGTGACGATTCGAGGCCGTCATCGGGGACTTCTTCGGATTGTCCACGCCGATGATGTTGAGGTTGTAGTGCGGGCCGCTCGGCGCGCCGTTACCGCCTCCTGCCCCGCTCGAGGTCGCGGCGCACACTATCGACAGGACCGCCAGACCAATGAGTAGTACCTTCTTCATCTCTAATCACCATTCCTTCGCTGGGGCCGAGCCGACGTTGCCGTCGCGACTCCAACGGTTGGAAGTCCGCGCACGGTTTCGGAAGACACGCAGCAGAGCCGGCCGAGGAGGCGCGGATCTGGACCTCGGCGGGCGCAACCGTCACGCGCGAAAGTCTCGCAAGGAGCGCGCCAAGCGGCGGCGGCGTGAGTAACCTGCGATTCCGCCAGCGATTGCCGTGTTCTGTCACAGGCACGAGATGGATCACGCCTGACACCGCACGTCGGCATGCCGACACGTTCGCTCTCTCCACATATGAGTTTTGTAGCGGCGGCGGCGACCGAAGGCGAGCGTCTAGCGCGGCCTGATCAGTCCTGGAAGCCGACCAGGCGCCAGACCTCGCCCTGGCGTCGCGCGACTTCCGGCTCGCGCTGCCAGGACAGCACGGTGACCCAGCCCACGAGCGGCAGGCGGCCCGTGACCTCGCCTGTCGTGTAGAACCATACGTCCCCGTCCACCATCTCGACGTGGTCGACCTGCACGCGCGCGCGGAGCGCCTCGTACAGCGAGTACAGCGCGAGCAGCTGCTGCCGGACATCGGGCTTGGTGAATCCGCCGGTGCGATAGTTGTCGGCGAGGTGCGCCAGCACGCCCGCGGCGTCCCTGGCGACGAAGCGCAGCCGCGCCTGCTCGACCACCGCGCCCAGCTCCTCGGCCGTTCCGGGCGGCGCCGGAGTGGCCACGCGCGGAGCGGTGGTCGTGCCCGAGGCGGACGTCCACAGCAGCAGGACGAGCAGCGCGCCCGGGAGCATGCTCACGCCTCGCCCATCGAAGCTCACGATTGGAGTCTACGCGGGCTCTGGTAGCATCAGTTGGTGAGGCGTCTCCTTCATCCGTTCGTGCTCGTGGTGAGCGCGATCCTCCTGGCCGGCTACGCGTACGTCGCCGCGCGATTGACGTCGACGGCGCCGGTCCAGGCGGCGCTGGCGGCGCCGTTCGTCATGGTGTGGATCCTTCCGGTCGTCTACTGGTTCGGCGATCGGGACCGCCAGGGCCGGGTGCACGAGTGGGTGCAGGCGCTGAGCTTCCTCTGCATGGGATGGCTCAGCTTTCTCCTCGTGCTGACGGTGGGACGCGACGTGCTCCTGCTGGCGACGGCCGCGCTGCCGCCGCTGGCGGCTGTGCACAGGCTCCTCGATGCGGCGGGCGCTGCGTGGGTGCCGGTGGCCGCGCTGGTCGCGGTCTGCGTCGGCGCGCTGGCCGCGCTGCGGGGCCCCTACGTCCGTCGCGTCGATATTCCCGTGGAGGGGCTGGCGCCGGATCTCGACGGACTCCGGATCGTGCAGATCAGCGATCTGCACGTCGGTCCGACGATGCGGCTCGCGTACGTCCAGCGGGTCGTCGACATGACGAAGGAGCTCGCGCCGGATCTCATCGCGCTGACCGGCGATATCGTGGACGGGTCGGTGCCGCGGCTGGCGCCCCACGTCGCGCCGCTCGAGGCGCTGGCGTCCGGGGACCGGGCGTTCTTCGTGCTCGGCAACCACGACTACTACTCGGGGGCGGCGCCGTGGACGGCGCACTTCGAGGCGATGGGATTTCGCGTGCTCCGCAACGCCCACGTCACCATCGCGCGTGGCGCGGCACGCCTCCTGATCGGCGGCGTCATCGATTTCGCCGCGCGAATGTCGGATCCCGACGCGCGGCCGCGTCCGGACCTCGCGACCGACGGCGACGCGCGGCCGGCCTTCCGTCTGCTCCTGGCGCACAATCCGAAGATCGCGCCGCTGGCCGAGCAGGCCGGCTTCGACCTGCAACTGTCGGGACACACGCACGCCGGCCAGTTCTTCCCGTGGACGTTCGTGATTCATCTGGTCCACGGGCCGCACGCGGCCGGGCTCTCGCGCCGCGGCCGCTTGTGGGTCTACGTCAGTGCCGGCACGGGGACGTGGGGTCCGCCCGTGCGCCTCGGCACGAGGCCGGA
>QHSB01000230.1 GCA_003220335.1 Candidatus Rokuibacteriota bacterium | reverse complement strand
GTCGGCTGGTTCTCGACGCGCGCCACCGGCATCTACTTCGCGATGCTGACGCTGGCCTTCGCCCAGTTCCTCTACACGGTGGCCTACAAGTGGCGCGACCTCACCGGGGGCTCCGACGGCATCGCGGGCGTGCCGAAGACGCGGCTGTTCTGGGGCGGGCCCAGCCTCGCCTCGTCGCACGCGTTCTACTTTCTGGTGGCCGCCTGTGTCGTGCTCTCGCTCATCGTCTGTCGCGCGGTCGTCCGTTCTCCATTCGGCCGCGCGCTGCAGGCGATCCGCGAGAACGAGCGCCGGTTCACGAGCCTTGGGCGCGACCCGCGCCCGTTCAAGCTCGTCGTGTTCGTCATCGCCGCGGTGTTCGCCGGCCTGGCCGGCGCGCTGTTCGCGCCGTTTCGTGGCTTTGCCTCGCCGGAGGTCATGTTCTGGGTCTTTTCCGGTCAGGGACTCATGATGGTGATCATGGGCGGGATCGGCACGCTCGTCGGGCCGGTCCTCGGCGCGATGCTGTTCATCCTCATCCAGGAGGTGCTCTCCAGCTACACGGAGCACTGGATGATCTTCACCGGCGTCGTCTTCGTCCTGATCGTGATCTTCCTGCCGGGCGGCCTGGTGGGGACGGCGCGGCGGCTCGGGACGCGGGGATGACACCGCTGCTGCAAACGCGAGGGCTCGGGCGCGCGTTCGGCGCCCTGCAGGCCGTCGCCGACGTCAGCCTCGCCGTGCAGCCCATGGAGCTGCGGGCGATCATCGGACCCAACGGCGCCGGCAAGACCACGCTCTTCCACTTGATCTCGGGGCTCCTGGCGCCGACGTCGGGCCGCGTGCTCTTCCGCGGCGACGACGTCACCGCGCTCGCCGCCCCGGCGCGCTGCCGCCGCGGCATCTCGCGCACCTTCCAGATCACCAGCATCTTCCCGGAGCTCTCCGTGCTGGAGAACGTCCGCGTCGCCGTCCAGCTCAAGGTCGGCGAGAATTTTCGTCTCCTTGGCGGCCGGGCCGTCCTCGAGGCCAGCGCGCAGCGCGCGCGCGACAGCCTGCGTCTGCTCGGACTCATCGACCGGGCCGAAGAGCTGGCCTCGACGCTGCCGCACGGCGACCAGCGCCTGCTCGAGATCGCGATGGCCGTGGCCCAGGAACCCGCGCTCCTGCTGCTCGACGAACCCACCCAGGGCCTGTCGCCGGAAGATACGGCGGCCACGGTCGCGGTCATCCGCCAGGTCGCACGCGAGCGGAAGCTGACCATCATCCTCGTCGAGCACGACATGGACGTGGTGTTCGATCTGGCCGATCGGATCAGCGTGCTGCACTTCGGCCAGCTGATCGCCGAGGGCACGTCCGAGGAGATCCGCGCGAACGCCGAGGTGCAGGAGGCGTACCTGGGGGGTCCCGGCTAGGTGCTGCTCGCCGTCGACGCGCTCCACACCTTCTACGGCAAGAGCCACGTGCTGCGCGACGTGTCCTTCACGGTGCCGGCGAGCCAGATCACCGTGCTGCTCGGGCGCAACGGCGCGGGCAAGACGACGACGCTGCGCTCGATCATGGGACTGACGCCGCCCCGTGCCGGCGCCGTGCGCTTCAAGGACCGCGAGATCACCGGCGAGCCGCCGCACCGCGTCTTCCGGCTCGGGGTGGGCTACGTGCCCGAAGGACGCCAGATCTTTCCGCATCTCGACGTCGGCGAGAACCTCCGTCTTGCGACGCGGCGCGACGGCGAGAACACGCGCTGGACGCTCGACCGCATCTTCGAATACTTCCCCATCCTGCGCGAGCGCTGGCGGCAGCGCGGCCGGAGCCTCTCCGGCGGCGAGCAACAGATGCTCGCCATCGCGCGCGCCCTGGCCGGCAACCCGGAGCTCGTGATGCTCGACGAGCCCTCGCAGGGCCTGGCGCCCCGCCTCGTGCGCGAGCTCGAGGCGCTGCTGGTCCGCCTCAAGGGCGAAGGCGTCACCATCCTGCTCGTCGAGCAGAACGCGCGCATGGCGCTGATGGTGAGCGATCAGGTGCTCGTGCTCAGCAAGGGCACGGTGGTGTTCGCCGGACCCACCGCCGAGTTCCACCGGCACGAAGCCGAGCTCAAGGGGCGCTACTTGTCGGTGTAGTCCCCAGGCTGCCGCGGCGCACGATCGTGCGACGTAGCGTCCCCTCGCCGATCAGCTCCCGCGGGTTGTGCGCCTCGACCCGGAACAGGAGCTTTCGGCCGTCGACCTCGACGAGCTCGGACGCGACCCTGAACCACTCGCCGACCGGTGTCGCCCGTCGATGGCGTACGCAGATCTCGTAGCCGACCGTCGTGTGGTCGTCGGGCAGGAACGTCTGCGTCGAGTCCTGCGCGGCCAGCTCCATCTCGAGGATCATCCAGGCCGCCATGAGGACGCCCGGGCCGCCGGCGTGAGTCGTCGCCATCGCCGGCGTCACCAGCGCACGCCGCTCGCCACGCAAGCCGGCTACGATTCCGGCGAAGGGCGGTGCGTTCAAGCGGGCGGCTGAGGGAGCTCGAGCTGGCTCTCCTCAGGCCGTGTGGGCTTCTCGGAGCGAGCTCGACGGTCATCGGCTTGCCGGCGCCCGGTCCGCGGCCGTGGAAATTTCACGCGCAGTCCCTGCGCCTGGACCTGAAAGAGCCTCTCGGCATCCGGAAGGCCAGGCAGGCGATGTCGACCGAGACTGCGAAACCGGATGCCGGTCGGTGCCGACGCCCCGATCGCGACTCTCGTCGCGGCGGACACGACGATCTGTCCTCCGTGGGCGGCCGAGCACACGCGAGCCGTGGTGTGCACGGCCAGACCGATGTACCCGAGATCGGTCAGGGTCGGGCGGCCACTATGGATCCCGACACGGACCCGTGGCTCGCCTCGGGAATCGGCGAGATCGTCGGGCCAGGCCCGGGTGCCGAGCTCGCGCTGGATGGCCACGGCAGCTTCCGCGGCGGCGGTGGCGCGCTCGAAGACGGCAAAGAACTCGTCGGCGCGGGCGTCGATCTCGCGGCCGTCGGCTCGGGACACCGCGGCCCTGAGGATGCCCCTGACATCGTTCAGGAGCGCGCCATAGCGGTCGCCCAACTTGCGGAGCAGGACGGTGGAGGCCTCGATATCGGTCATCAGGAGGGTGACGAACCCGGTGGGAAGGGCCGCGGCGTCGGTCGAGGTGGCCTGAATCTGGCCGTGCAGACGGTCCTTCTCGACCACGAACCGCACGGCGTCCATCACGGTCTCTGCAAGCGCCGGGTCGTCGAGGATCGTTGGATCGTGAACGAGCGCCGTCATCGGCCGACCCTGGCGCTCGAGATAGGTCACGCCGCGCCGCTCTCCTTGGGCGGGCAGCGGCACCGGCTTGCCGGTGCCGTCGAGATACGCCCCGGAAACATCAGACCAGTGCAGCACAGCGAGGGTCGGATCGCGCAGGACCGTTCGCAGTCGCTTCTCGAGCTCGCCGGGTGCCGGGTTCCGACCCAGCTCGATCACGAGGCGACCGGCCGCCGCGTGTCGCCGCTCCGACCGCAGCTCGCCCGTGATGAACCCGACCGGCACGATGCGGTATTTCTTCGCCGCGTTCAGCAGCCGTTTGCGGGCGCGCTCGCGCGCGGTATCGGTCTCGAAGGCGACCTGGTTGAACCGGGCGAGCGCATTGCGCACGTGCGCCTTGTCGTGGACCGGTAGCCGCCGCCGGCCACGAGAGTCGACGTAGGCGAACGCGCTGTCCGGGAGGCGGGCTCGCTTGCCGGTCTTGAGACGAGCCATGCTGCACAATAACGCGCTTGCCGTCCATCACGCCACGGCCTCGGACATCTGGCGGCCGGACTCTGCGGAGTCGCAGCCGCCAGATTTTTCAGCTCGCGGTGGCTATCAGGCCGGCCTCACTTCACGACCTTGCACGCGAAGTTCGCGGCATCGGTCGTGTTGCCGTCGCCGTTGTAAACCGACTCCTGCGGAAACGGGCAGAGCGGCCGCGTGAAGCCGCCCTGGCCGGTGGCGTTGGCCGCGTGCGTACCGATGATCCGGTCGGGTGCAACCCCGTGCTCCACCCACTGCGTCAGCGGCGTGAACACGTCGAAGTTCGAGGGCCCCGGGCCGCCCCCGCAGTGCCACATGCCCGGCACCATGAAGAGCCGCGCGAAGTCCACCGTGCGGTTCAGCCCGGCGGCGTTGGTTCCGTCGTTGCCCTTGTGCAGGCCGGGATGCATCTCACCGGTGACCCGGTTGTAGTAGGCGATCGACGACATCGGCGTGACGAACGGGTCGGCGTAGCCGTGGTACATGATCAGCTTGCCGCCGCGCTTCTTGAAGACCTCGAGGTCGGGATCCATCGCGTTCAGAACCTGGGAATAGTTGAGACCGCTGCCCGCCGGCTTCGTGTCCGTGTGGAGCGCGTCGTCGTCGTAGTTGAAGGACAGGAAGTTGTAGTTCGCGTCATTGAAGATGCCGTTGATGAAGAACTGGAACGAGCTGCCGCCCGGGATGGGCACGCCCCCGCTGCGGGGTCCAACGAGCACCTGGCGCCACGCGTTCTCGCTGCCGCGCACGAAGCCGGGATAGATCTGGGCGCCGGTGCGCGGGTTCACGGGGCCCTGGTAGATCAGCTTCACGGCCTGGATCTGCGCCGGCGTCAGACAGGTGTCCGCGTCACCGGCGTGGCACTGCAATTGCGACGGGTCGAAGGTGCAGCGGCGCGGCTCGACGAGAAAGCCCAGTGGGCCGTTGACGGGATCGCCGCAGGTGTTGAGCACATTCTGCGTGAGGAGGTCCAGCTTCTTCTGCGGCAGGTCGGTCTCCGCGCTCTTGAGGTGTGACACGGCGCCGGTCCACAGCTCGGCGATCATCAGGTGCGTCCAGTCGTGCCCCGGATCGCCCGCGATGATCCCGTCGAAGTCCTCCGGATAGCGCTGGGCCTCCATCAGGCCGTGATGTCCGCCCTGCGAGCAGCCGACGTAGTACGAGTACGTCTGGGCGTTGCCGTAGAAGGCCTTGATCACCGACTTGGCCGCGAGCGTGCTGACGTGGAAGGCGCGATAGCCGAAGTCGTTGACCTTCTCCGGCTGCGCCGCGAACGTCCACAGGCTGCCCTTGTGGCCGTTGTCGGTGGACATCGTCGCATAGCCGAGGCGCAGCGCCGTGGCCATCGGGCCGAAGCTGAAGGACCCGGCCGAGCCGCCCGAGCCTTCCCCGCGGAAGTTGCCGTTCCACGTCGTCGTCGGCATCCACACCTCGACGCCGATCAGCGAGGTGCTCGTCGGCGTCAGCGTGGCCGCGACGCGACAGAAGGCGGGGAGATTGGTGAGCGGTGTCGTCGACCCCGGCGGGGTGAAGCTGCCGGCCGGGACGGACTGCGTCGTGATGCCGGTGGTTCCGGGCGGCAGCGCGGCGGCGAGACTCTCGCACGGCGTGGCCGCGACGGCGGGTGCAGACGTGAGCACGATCGAGAGAAACAGCATGACTGGCGCGATGAACAATGTCGTACGGCGACCCATGAGGACTCCTTCTGCACTGAAGGGCACTGCACGAGGGGACGGGACGAATCGTTGGTCAGGAAGCCGGAGGGAGGACTACGAGCTGCGAGAAGCGTGAACACGGTCACCCGAACCTTCTACACGGCGACGGCCGCCCGACGGTTATGCATCTGCGGAGCGCGCGGAGACGATACGAGAGGAGCGCGATGGTGTCAACAGGCTCGAACAAGCCTGGACGGCTTGACATCGTTTTGCGCCGCTCCTAGAGTCTCCCGTGCCGCCGGCGCAGTGAGTGAACGCGCGTGCGGATCGGTGGATTTGCAGGAGGACGAGCCCAAGGGAGGTGGTGCCAAACAACGGCAGGGCCTGACTAGCGACACACTGGTTTTGGAAGAGGAGTGGGAACTGATGAAAGCGGTTCGATATGCCTCTCTCAGCGTGGTCTTCGTAGCGCTCCTCGGTTTCGGCTTCTGGCAGTTCTTGCCGAGCGCCGCGCGGGCCGACCGCGGCAACGACAACGGAGTCCCGCGGTACGTCGTCGATCCCTTCTGGCCGAAGCAACTGCCGAACAACTGGCTCATCGGGCAAGTCGGTGGTCTCGCGACCGACTCCCACGATCACGTCTGGATCATCCAGCGGCCCCGCACCCTGACCGACGACGAGGCCGGTGCCGTCCCCTTTGGCACACGGTTGACCCCGCGGTCGGAGTGCTGCGTGCCGGCTCCGTCCGTCATGGAGTTCGATGGCAAAGGCAATCTGCTTCGCGCCTGGGGCGGTCCGGCGGACAAGGACACGAACAACCAGTACAACAAGACGTGCAAGGCGCCCGCCTGTCAGTGGCCCAACACCGAGCACGGTATCGTCGTCGACAAGCACGATAACGTCTGGGTGGCCGGAAACGGCGGAGCCGCCGGCGGCCAGGGCGAAGACGACCAGATACTAAAGTTCGCGGCGGACGGAACGTTCCTCTTTCAGATCGGGAAGGCCGGAGCTGCGACAGGCAATGGCGACCTGATCAACGTCAAGCGGCCCGCGGACTTCGACGTCGACGTCGACGCCCACGAGCTGTACGTCGCGGATGGCTACGGAAACAAGCGGATCGCCGTCTTCGATACGGAGGCGCCCGGACCGGTGAAGCGTTATTGGGGCGCGTACGGCAAGCCGCCGTGCGAATCGCCCGGGAACCCGCTCCCCTGCACCGGCGGTCCGTACGACCCGAAGGCGCCGCCCGACAAGGACTTCCGCAATCCCGTCCACTGTGTCCGCCTCGTGGCGGACCTCGTCTACGTCTGCGATCGCGTGAACGACCGGATCCAGGTCTTCACCAAGGCGGGGAAGTTCGTGCAGGAGTTCTTCGAGAAGACCGAGACACTCGGCAATGGGTCGATGTGGGACATCGCGCCCTCGCTCGATCGCAACCGTACGTTCCTCCACGTCACCGACGGAGAGAACAACCACGTCTATCAGATGCGCCGTTTGACCGGCGAGATCGCCGGCCAGTTCGGACACAACGGCCGGAACGCGGGCCAGTTCCACTGGATCCACGTCCTCGACATCGATTCGAACGGCACGATCTACACGGGTGAGGTCGATACCGGCAAGCGCATTCAGCGGTTCGTGCCGGCCGGCGACTCTGCCCGCGATGACCGTGACTGAGGCGGCACACCGAGGAGCGATCTAGCTCATGGCACCACGCGGTCTGGGCCACTCTCCGACCGTGCGTCGCGGGAGAATGGTTCAGCCGCGTGCTCTGTTGCTTTGCCTGTCGTCGCTCGCGCTCGTGGTGGCGTTCGTCGTGGTTTCGCGGATGGCCGACGCCAACGGTGGGGATCTCCCGCCCGAGATTCGCCTTCAGGGATTCGTCAGGGCCGAAGAAGGTCGCCTCCATCTCGTCGTGAGGATTCCGTTGGTCCTGCTGCAGGGCCTGGATCTGCCGAAGTGGGGCCCGGGGTATCTGCAGCTGGCCGGGATCGAGGAGCAACTCAAGGCGGCGGCCGCCGCGGCGGCGCGCGACATCGTGCTGTTCGAGGGCGGGAGGCCGCTCGCCCCGATCCGCAGCGAGACACAGATCTCGCTTCCGTCCGACCGGTCGTTCGATGGCTATGCCACGGCCCTGAGCCATGTCCAGGGTCCGCACCTGCCAGTCGACACCAAGGTGTTCTGGAACCAGGGGTACTTCGATGCCCACATCGAGTATCCGGTCCGATCGCGCACCGATTTCGCCTTGCACCTGAAGATATCGCCCGGGCTTGGACAGCGGATCAAGCTGCGGGTGCAGTTCTTGCCGATGAGCGGGCCGTCCCTGATCTACGAGCTATCGGGTGGCGCCGGCCGCATCTCTCTCGACCCGCGCTGGTACGAGGTGGCCTGGATCTTCGCGAGGCGTGGCTTCAGCGACGTGTTCGTGGTGGATCGCCTGGTCTTCCTCGTCTGTCTCGTCGCGCCGTTTCGGCAGTTCTGGAGCCTGCTGATGGTCGTCATGGCCCTCACCGGGATGCAGGCGGTGACGTCGATTGCGGACGCGGTCGGCGCCGCGCCCGAGGTCAGATGGCTGCCGATGCTCTTCGATAGCTGTCTCGGCGCCGCGGTCGTGCTCCTCGCGGTGGAGAACGTCGTTGCGCCGAATCTGCGCCGTCGCTGGTTCGTCGCCGCCGTCGTCGGCGCTCTCGGCGGCTTCGGCCTTGGACATCTCTGGGCGGAGCAGCGGCAATTTGCCGGCGCCCACAGGCTCGTGTCCCTCGCGTCGTTCAACCTCGGCGTCGCGGTCGGCGAGGTCGCGGCGCTGCTCGTCGTGGTCGTGGTGCTGCGCCTCCTCTTCGCTCACGTGCTCGGAGCGAGACTCGGCGTGATCATCGTCTCGGCCATTCTCGGGCACATGGGTTGGCACTGGACGCTCGACGGGGCGCACGGTCTCCGGCATGCGACCAGCGCGGGGGTGTGGACCGCTCCGACCGTGGCCGTCGCGTGGTGGCTCCTGATGGGACTTCTGGTTGGGGCGGCCGCGTGGTTCCTGCCGGAGCGATTCGACACGCCGGCTGACCCGGTATGGCCACACGCCGCGCGGATCGAGTGAGCTCGAGTCAGCTACGCCGCGGACGAGCTATCGTGCTTTGATTTCTTGTGTCGACCGAGATGCATAGGCAATGAGAAGCGACGACCGCATTGATCGCAGACCAGGGAAGGCGGATCTCTGAGAAACCGACGAACCGATTCCGCCTGATCTTTCGCGATCCGGCGGCGCCCGATCCGAGCCAGGCGACCGTCTTCACTTTCCTGTCGCGCGAATTTTTCGGAGAGCTTCACCCTGGAACTAGAATATCAAAAGCCGACGAGGATCTGTCTATGTTGATGATCAGATCGCCCATGTCCTGGTGCGCTCGGCCGAAGGACGCGGGCTGAAAGAGGTTTGTACGAGTGCGGGCACCTTGACACCGGCGAGCTGGATCACTGGACGACGTCCGCTCCGTGCGCCCAGCTCGTGAGCTCCATCAGAGCGTCCAGTCAGGACGCGGCGATCACGCTCTACCCGGGAGCACACCACGCCTTCGACAACGTCACGCTCGGCTACATCCATCTCTCGAATGCGTGCCTCCGGAAGGGCGCAACGATCGCGGGAAACGCCGAGGCCGCGGCGAGTGCCCGCAGGAGCGACGCGCTCACACGCCGAGCAGCCGGCGGCGCAGGTCGTCCTGCGCGCGCAAGGTCGTCGCGTCACCGCTCCACACGATCGAGCCGTTGTTGATGACGTAGGCGCGCCCGGCCAGGGCCAGCGCCAGGTCCGCGTTCTGTTCGACCAGCAGCAGCGTGGTCTCGCCCTTGAGCGCGTGCAGGACGTTCCACACCGTCTCGACGATCGTCGGCGCGAGCCCCTCGAAGGGCTCGTCGAGCAGCAGCAGCTCGACGTTGCCCATGAGCGCGCGGGCGATGGCCAGCAGCTGCAGCTCGCCGCCCGACAGCGTCCCGCCGCTGGCGTGGCGCAGCTGGTGCAGCCGGGGAAACGTCTCGAAGACGCGCTCGAGCGTCCAGCCGCCCCGGCCGCGACGGGCGATGGTGAGGTTCTCGAGCACGCTGAGGTTCGGAAAAATCCGCCGCCCCTGCGGCACCAGGCCCACGCCCTGGCGCGCAATGGCCTCGGGGGCTCCGCCGGTGATGTCGCGCCCGCGGTAGGTGATGCGCCCGCGTCGCGGCGGCACGACGCCCGTGATCGCGGCCAGCGTCGTCGTCTTGCCGGCACCATTGCGCCCAAGCAGCGCGACCACCTCGCCGGGAAAGACGTCGAGCGACACGTCGTGCAGCACGTGGCTCTTACCGTAGAACGCGTCCACCGACACCACGCCGAGCAGCGGCGCGCCCTCCGCCCGGGCCAGGCCGGCGTCGGCGCCGGCGGCCACCTTGAGGTGCCCGAGGTAGGCCGTCTGCACCTCCGCGTTCTTCTGGATCTCGGCCGGCGCGCCCTCGGCGATGACGCGACCCTGGTGGAGCACGGTGATGCGGTCGGACAGCGCCAGCACCTGGTCGATGTCGTGGTCGATCAGCACGATGGTGACCGAGCCGTGCAGCGCGCGGATGAGCGCGGCCACCCGGACACGGTCCGGCGCCGAGAGCCCGGCCAGCGGCTCGTCGAGCAGCAGCAGCTAGGGCCCGGTGGCCAGCGCGATGGCGATCTCCAGCAGCCGCTGGTCGCCGTGCGAAAGATTCGCGGCCAGCGTGCCGGCGTGCTCCGCGAGGCCGACCGCCTGCAGCAGACGCGCCGCCTCCGCCGCCGCGTCGGTCAGGCGCGTGCTGTCGGTCAGCATCGCGAAGCGTCGCGGGTGCTTGGCCTGCACGGCGAGCCGCACGTTCTCGAACACGCTGAGCGACTGGAAGACGCTGATGATCTGGAACGAGCGCGACACGCCGCGCGCCACCACCCGGTGCGGCGGCAGCCCGGTGATGACGGCGCCCTCGAAGCGCGCCTCGCCACCGTCGGGGGCCAGCAGCCCGGTCACGACGTTGAAGAGCGTCGTCTTGCCGGCGCCGTTGGGTCCGATCACCGAGCGCAGCTCGCCGCGCTTGACGCCGAACGAGGCGCCGTCGACCGCGGCGAGCCCGCCGAAATACTTCGTGACGCCGTCCACCTCGAGCAGCGGGCGGCCGTCGTCGCGCGTGACGGGCGCGGGCGCGGCGGGCGCCGGCGTGGCCGCCCGGGCCTCGGCCGGCGCCGGCGCCGCCGCGCCGCGCCGCAGGCCGCGCAGGCGCTGGACCACGCCGACGATACCGTTGGGCGAGAACATGACGAAGGCGATGAAGATCACGCCGAAGTAGACGAGCCAGTTCTCCGTCCACGACGACAGCGTGTCGCGCATGAACACGAACACGGCGGCGCCCACCGCCGGGCCGACGAAGCTGCGCATGCCGCCCACCAGCGTCATGGCCGCGATCTCGCCCGCCATCGTGACGTGCAGCGACTCCGGGTAGGCGAAGTTGAGCAGGAACGTGTAGAGCGCGCCGGCCAGGCCGGCGAAGGCGCACGAGACCACGAAGGCGGCCAGCTTGTAGCGCCGTACGTCGTAGCCGACAAAGCTGGCGCGCTGCTCGTTCTCGCGAATGCCCTGCAGCACGCGGCCGAAGGGCGAGTGCACGACGCGCCACAGCACCCAGATGGCGGCCGCCGCCACCACGGCCGTCGCGTAGTAGTAGATGCGCTTGTCGCCAAGGTCCACGCGCAGGACCCCGGCCCCGAGCGGAAAGCGCTCGATGCCGCCCAGGCCGTTCTCGCCGCCCGTCACCCCCGTGGCGCCATAGACGACGTAGAAGAACATCTGCGTGAAGGCCAGCGTGAGCAGCGAGAAGTACACGCCGCGCTTGCGCATCAGCAGGAAGCCGATGACGGCGCCGGCCAGCGTGGCCACGGCCACGCCGGCCAGCAGCGGCACCACCATGCCCTTCACGAGGTGGATCTGCACGAGCCCGGCCGCGTAGCCGCCGAGGCCGAAGAACGCGCTGTGGCCGAAGGAGACGAGCCCGGTGTAGCCCATCAGGAGGTTGTACGCGATGGCGAGCAGCGTGAAGACGACGATCTCCGTGCCGAGCGACACCGTGGACTGCACCGCCGTCATCACGAACGGGATGACGAGGAACCAGGCGTAGAGCCACACCAGCGGATGGCGGGCCGCGCGCGCGATCAATCGAACTTTTCCCAGCGCTCGCCCATGAGGCCACGCGGCCGGAGCAGGAGGATCACGGCCATCAGCACGTACATCGACGCCTCGGCCGCGCGCGGCTGGAAGTAGATGCTGAGGCTCACCACCTGCCCCACCAGCAGCCCCGACACGATCGCGCCCGCGAGGCTGCCGAGCCCGCCGATGGTGACGACCACGAACGCCGCCGTTCCCACGTTGACGCCCATGGCCGGCTGCACGCCGGCCAGCGGCGCGGACAGCACCCCGGCCAGGGCGGCCAGCGCGACGCCGAGGCCGAACACGAGCGTGAGCACCGGCGTCAGGCTGATGCCGAGCAGGCGCACCATCATCGGATCGCGGCTGCCCGCGCGCACGATGGTGCCGATCGCGGTCTTCTGCAAGAAGAGCACGAGGCCGACGATGAGGAGCACGACCGCGAGCAGGATGAAGCTGCGGTACTTCGAGTAGGTCAGTGAGCCCAGCGCCAGCGCGCCCGCGAGCCCGGCCGGCACCTCGAACTGCTTGGGCGACCGCCCCCAGAGCAACCGGATGCCCTGCTCGAGCACCATGGCCAGGCCGAAGGTGAGCAGCAGCCCCTGCAGCGGGTCCTCGAGGTAGAGACGGCGCAGCAGCGTGGCCTCGATCAGCATGCCGAGGACGCCGACGAGGACCGGCGCGACGACGAGCGCGCCGGCGAACCCGAGCGCGCCCTGCACCTGGTACGCCGTGTAGGCGCCGAGCGTGAAGAGCGCGCCGTGGGCGAAGTTGATGACGCCGACCATGCCGAAGATGATCGACAGGCCCAGCGCCATCAGCACGTACAGCGCCCCCAGCACGAGTCCGTTCAGCAGGAACTCGGTGAGGACGGCCGGCGTCATCGCGCGGCGCTTATGACATGGGCTCCAGCTGGCACTGGCTCTCGGCCTTCGGAATCGCGATCGCCTCCAGCGGCTGCCCCTTGCCCGGCACCTCGCCGATGACCTCGAAGATGTCCCACTTGTCCTTCCACTTCGCCTTGTCCTTCGCGCCGACCACGTACATCGGCTGCAGCAGCTGGTGGTCCCACGCGCGGAAGGTGAGCGGGCGGCCCTTCAGCCCGTCCGTCGTGCCGGCGAGCGTGTGGCCCTCCAGCGCGGCCACGAGCTTGCCACTGTCCGTGCTCTTGGCCTTGTCGATGGCCTGCGCGATGGCGTGCACCGCGATGTAGTCGCCGTACGCCTGGTTGTCCGGCGGCCGGCCCCAGCGCTTGATGTAGCGCGCGGCCCACGCGACGCTGGTCGGCGTGGTCAGCTCGTGCCACCAGATGATCGGGAAGTGCCCGCGCAGCGCCTCGCCGACGGGCCAGGCATACGCGGAGTCGATGACGCCGCCGGCCACCTCGATCGTCATGCCCGCCTCGGCGTACTGCTTGAGAAAGTTGGTGACGTCGGCGCCGGCGAGGTTGTGGAAGACGAGGTCGGGCTTGGCCGCTTTCATCTTGGTGATGTACTGGCTGAAGTCGGTGGTGCCCGTGGGCGCCAGGTCGCTGCCGACCTCCGTGCCCTTGTTGGCGGCCAGCAGCCCGCGCGCCACGCGCAGCAGATCGTGACCGAACGCGTAGTCGGAGGTCAGGAAGTACCAGCGGCTGATCTTGCGCTCCTTGATGAGCCAGTTGCCGATGGCGCTCACGTACTGCGTGTTGCAGCCCTCGGTCGAGAACACGTAGCGGTGGCAGCGCTTGCTGCGGATCTCGTCGGAGTTCGCGCCCGCGTTGATCAACAGGACCTTCGCCCGCTGGACCTCGTCCCCGACGGCCAGGCACGAGGCCGAGGACACGAGCCCCTCGATGGCGACCACGTGGTCCTTCTCGATCAGCTTGCGCGCCTTCTGCACGGCGACGCCGGGATTCGCCTCGTCCTCGGTGATCAGCTCGAGCTTGCGGCCCATCACGCCGCCCTTTTCGTTCAGCTCCTCCACCGCCAGCGTCGCCCCCTGCTTGCCGTACTCGCCGATGGCGCCCAGAAATCCGGTGAACGGGATCAGCTGCCCGATGCGGATCGGCTCCTGCGCGTGCACGATCGCGGGAACGTAGACGTCGCGCGTGCCGACGGCGGCGGCCGCGGCCAGGCTGGTGGTCAGGAACTGGCGACGATTCAGACGAGTAGCCATCGCGTCACCTCGCGTCGAGGGTTGGCGGTCATTCGGAAGTGAGCGCGCGGAATCTCGCCATGAGCGTCACCACCGCGTCCTCGGCCTGCGTCAGTTGCGCGAGGGCGTCGGCTTTGAATGCGGCGTCCGCTGACAGCAGCGCCTCCAGCTGATCCTTCAGGCGCGAGAGCTCGGCCCGGAGGCGGTCGTTCTCCTCGCGGAGCTGCCGGGATTCACGGGCGGCCGCGACCACCTTCTGCTGCAGCTCGGCGTATGACTCGACGTGCTTCTGAGCGACCAGCGTCGGATAGACGGACAGGTCATCCCGGGCCGTCGTGGGGCGACGCCGGTCGGCGCCGCGCCGGTCGGGCTCTCGGGACACGGCGGATCTTCGGCGCTCGCCGTATCGCCGGTCGGCGATGACCTCGATCCTGTTATCGCCGCGCAAGCGCTCCTTGACCTGTTCGAGCATGTCGGGGCGATTGCGGGCGACGATGAACAGGTAGCGGACGGGCGGCTCCGACGGGTGCGGCATGCTTCCTGCGTCGTGCATGGAAAGCTGCCTCGTTGTGGTAGGCGGCGCTTCGGTGCTCTCGCGACGAGCAACGCTCATGCCGGCTGCCAGTGTAACGCGCAACACTTGAGTCTGCGTGGGTTCGCTGGAGACACCCGATCGGCCTACCTCCGATGCCGGTCGATGCGAACCAGCGCGTCGGCGAGCCGAGCCAGGTTCCACCCATCCGCGACTCGCGCGCGCCACGACCACCAGAACGGCTGGGCCCCGGTGTGGTGAAAGGTGTCGAGCAGCGTGAGCTCGGCGCGGTCGCCCGCGGCCTCGGCCAGTCGGAGGCTCTCGGTGAACGGGATCGAATCGTCCGCCACCCCGTGAGCGATCAACAGGCGTCCCCGCAGACGCGGGACCGCGGCCAGTGGCGACAGGGACGCCAGGGCCTGGCGGGTTCGCGGAGACAGATCGGCCACCAGCGCCGTCACCGCGCTCGCCTGCCTGTTGAGGACGAGGCTCAGCACGGCGTGTCCGTCCCGACCGAGCTGCGCCACGAGCGCGGTCGTGTCGACGCCGGGATTCTCGAGCTTTCGGCGCGCGATGGCGCCGAGCAGCGTGCGGTCCCGCTCGCTCTCGACGAAGCCGAGCAGCAGCGCCAGGAGCTTCCAGCGGTTGTACTCTTCCTGCTGCTGCACGTAGCGTCGCCCGCCGAACGTGTGGACGCCCGTCGTCACGTAGGCGATCACGTTCTGCAGATCGGCGTAGCCGCCGAAGCTGCCGACGAGCGCGATCTCGGGGTACGCGGCCGCCGCCAGCAGCGCCGGACCGGCGCCGAAGCTGAACCCCGCAATGCCGACGGCCGGGTGGAGCCCGCCAAGGTAGCCGAGGGCGCCGAGGATCTCGTCGATCTCGGTACCGTCCAGCCGGAAGGCGACCAGGCCCTCGAACTGCGGCACGAGCACGAGCTGGCCGTGTCGAGCCAGCAGGCGGGCGAGGCGGACCAGCTCGGCGTGTCGCCGACCGGCCCGCGAAAGGCCGTGCACGAGCAGCAGCGCCGCGCGCGGCGTGACCGGTCGGTAGAGATCCGCCTGAATCGTCCGACTCCCGGCGGACAGGACGATCTCCTCACGCACCGCACCCGGAAAGAAGCGCGCCAGCGACGCTTCGGTGGCCGGAAGCGCCAGGCTCAACGACAGCGCAGCCGTCGGCGCGAAGCGGGCGGCGAGGAGCAGGATCGTCAGCGCCGCCGCTCCGACAACGTACATCCACCGCACAGTGACGCGATTCATTTCTCCGGGCGCATCCCAGCGCCACCTGGTTCCGCCGGCGCAGGCGCTGGCTCAGGGCGTCGCGGCAACCGACGAGTTGCGGAGCAACTGAGCGTAGAATTTGATCAGCGTTTCATAGCTATCGACTGCGATGCGTTCGTTCGTGCCGTGGAAACGGCCGAGGTCGTCGCGCGTGAGCACGATTGGAAGAAATCGGTACGTGGCCTCGGTGAGATCCAGGAAGTGAGCGCTGTCCGTTCTGGCAATCACCAATCCGGGCGCAACAACAGCACGAGGAAAGATCTGTCGCACCGTGCCCGCAAGCGTTCGAAAGCTCGCCGAGCTCGTCGGTGACACTCCCGTGGGTTCCTCTCGTTTCAGCGGTCTGATGCCGATCCTGGGATCATCGACCACATGCCGAACATGCTCGAGGACACTGGCGGTCCCCTCGCCGGGCATGATGCGCGAATTAACGACCGCCGTCGCCGACGTCGGCAGAACGTTGTCCACGGTACCCGCTCTCGCGATCGTCACCGCGATCGTCGTCCGTATGGCGGCGTTCGTCGCCGGCGACGCGGTGAGCTGACGCATCACCAGAGGCTCGAACAACCATAGATTCGTGAAGACGACCTGACGAGTGAATGGCATCCTCGCCGCCGCACAGGCGAACAGCTCCCTGGTAGGCTCCTTGATGGCCGCGGCCGGCGGATTGGCTTCGAGCTTATGAATGGCGGTGGCCAGCAGACCGATGGCAGTGTGCGCCGGCGGCATCGAGGCGTGACCCCCGCCGCCGGGCGCGCTCAACTCCACGGTCAGCCATCCCTTCTCCGCTGTGCCGATCATCGCAACCGGGGCGGCGACGCCCGGAATGATGCCATCACCGATGATCAACCCCTCGTCGAGGACGTACTCGAACCTCACGTCCCTCGACCTCAAAAGGGATGCGATCTTCGCGGCTCCCTCGCGACCCCGGGGCTCCTCGTCATGACCGAAGGCGAGATAGACGGTCCGGGAAGGCTCGAATCCTTCGGCGATCAAGAGCTCGACGGCTTCGAGCACACCGAGAACCGATGCCTTATCATCCAGCGTTCCGCGACCCCACACATAGCCGTCAGCGATGTCGCCGGCGAACGGCGGGTGGGTCCATGCTCCCTCCATTCCCGGGTCGACCGGCACCACATCCATGTGCGCGATGAGCAGAATGGGTTTGCGTCCGCTCTGCGTTCCTTTCCACGTGTACAGCAGGCTATGATCGCTGACGACTTCACGCTGAAGCGTTCGATGGACATTCGGGTACGACGCGATCATGAGCCGGTGCAGCTCCAGGAACGCCCTGCCATCCATCTGTCGTGGGTCGTCGGGGGTGATCGTCTTCTGACGTACCGCGTCTGACAGACGTCGGCTGGCGGCCATCTTATCGACAGTGATTGGTGAGGCAGGCGCAACAGTCGGCTGCGGGCACGTGGAGCGCAGGGCGTTCGAAAACATGCCAGCCAATAGGACGATGACGGCTCCGCCAAGTGCGACGAGTACCGATCGTGTGATGGGTATCTTTCTCCCGCCCTGAAAGATTGACCGATCACAGCGTTTACGCAAGAGCCATATCGTAACTGAGCACCTGATGCTGATGAGATAATCACGCGTGCCCCGCGGCCCGCTCTTCTACGGCTGGTGGATCGTCGCCGCCGGCTTCGGCATCGAGTTCCTGATCGGCGCGCTCATGTTCCACGCGTACGGCGCCTACGCCGTGCTGCTGCGCGAGGAGTTCGGCTGGAGCAAGACGATCCTGTCGGCGGCCTTCGCGATGTCGCGCGCGGAGAGCGGCATCCTCGGCCCCGTGCAGGGCTGGCTGACGGATCGTTTCGGCCCGCGCGCGCTCATCCGCGTCGGCATGACCATCTTCGGCGTGGGCTTCCTGCTCTTCTCCCGCATCGACGGCCCCGTCGTGTTCTTCCTGACGTTCTTCATGATGGCGCTGGGCTCGAGCCTGGGCGGCTACCTGCCCGTCAGCGTGGCCATCGTCACCTGGTTCCGCCGGCGCCGGGCGCTGGCGCTGAGCATCAGCGGCATGGGCATGTCCACCGGCGGCCTGCTCGCGCCGGTCGTCGCGCTGTCGCTCACCCGCTTCGGCTGGCGCTGGACGGCCGTCACCTCGGGCTTGGTGGTGCTCGCCCTCGGCGTGCCGCTCGCGCAGATCGTGCGGCATCGGCCGGAGGCGTATGGGCTGCGGCCGGATGGCGATTTCGCCGAGCCGTTGCGTGGGGTCGACACGCGGAATTTCACCGCGCGTCAGGCGCTGCGCACCCGCGCGTTCTGGTTTATTTCCCTCGGCCACGGCGCCGCACTGCTCGTCGTGTCGGCGGTCATGGTGCATATGGTCATCCACGTCACGGAGCGGCTCGGCTATTCCCTGCACCAGGTCGGCGTCGTCGTCGCGCTGCTCACGATCATGCAGGCCACCGGCCAGTTCAGCGGCGGCTGGCTCGGCGACCGCTTCAGCAAGCGCCGGATCTGCGCGGCGTGCATGCTGGGCCACGCGACGGCGCTCATGGTGCTGGCGCTCGCGAGCGCGTACTGGATGGTGCTGCTGTTCGCGGTGGTGCACGGCCTGTCGTGGGGCATGCGCGGGCCGTTGATGGCGGCCATCCGCGCGGATTACTTCGGCAGCGCGTCGTTCGGGACGATCACCGGCGTCTCGTCGATGATCGTCATGTTCGGCATGATCCTGGGGCCGCTGGTGGCCGGCGTGCTGGCCGACCGGACGGGGTCGTACGTGCCGGGGTTCTCGGTGCTGGCGGCGCTGGCCGCCGCGGGGTCGGTGGCATTCGTGCGGGCAAGGAGGCCGGGGGTGGGGTGAAGTCCGGTCTCAGGCAGGTCGCGCGCGCACGCTGAGCCGGACGTCGCAGTCGAGCGCCTGGAGCAGCGTCACGAGGCGATCGACCGACTTGCTGTAGTTCGTCTGGTCGAGGAGTCGATAGAACTGCGCGGGAGAGGTACCGAGCCGCCGGATGATCTCTCGCCGCGAGAGCGGGCTCGTCTCGACGCGTTTTTGCGCCTCCAACGTCAGCGAGTACAACAAGCGATCCCGAAGATGATCGAGGTCCTTGTTGTAATCGAGGACCTGCTCGACGTGGACGCTGCCCTC
>QHSB01000267.1 GCA_003220335.1 Candidatus Rokuibacteriota bacterium | reverse complement strand
GGACACGAAGTCTCCCTGGCACAACGTCAAGCTGCGCCAGGCGGTGAGCCTTGCCTTCGATCGCAACGCCATCAACCAGGCCGAGACCCTCGGCTTTTCCCGGATCCCCAACAGCATCGTCCCCGACATCTTCGACTTCTTCTGGAAGCCGCCGGCCGCGCAGTACGATCCCGCGAAGGCCAAACGGCTCCTCGCCGAGGCCGGTTATCCCAACGGGCTCGACGCCGGCGAGTACTTCTGCGACGTGGCCTACGCCAACGTGGCCGAGGCCGTGCAGAACTACCTGCAGGCCATCGGCATCCGCACCACGCTGCGGCCGCTGGAACGCGCGGCCTTCTTCAGCGGCTACGGCGAGAAGAAGTTCAAGAACCTCATCCAGGCGGCCAGCGGCGCCTTCGGCAACGCGGCCACGCGACTCGAGGCGTTCGTCGCCGCCGGCGGCACCTACGTCTACGGCAGCTACCCGGACATCGATGGACTCTTCCGCGAGCAGGCGGCGGAGCTCGATCGCAAGCGCCGGGAGGCGATCCTCAACCGGATCCAGCAGCTCGTGCACGAGCGAACGATCTACGCGCCGATCTGGCAGCTCGCCTTCCTCAATGGCGTCGGACCGCGCGTCGAGGAATCGAGCCTGGGCGCTATTCCCGGCTTCGCCTACTCGGGCCCCTACGAGGATGTGAAGCTCAAGAACTGAGGGGGATCGTCAGGACGACCCGGCAGCCGCGCGGCGGGCCGTCGGCCTCGAAGACCGGACCGATCGCGATCGCCCCGCCGTGGACCTCCGCGATGCGGCGCGCGAGCGTGAGGCCGAGACCGACCCCGCGCGGCGCATCATCGCCCGCCGCGTCCGGTGTGCGTGCGGCATCGCCCCGGTAGAACGGCTCGAAGACGCGCTCGCGATCACCCGGCGCCACCCCCCGGCCTGCGTCGCTCACGCCGAGCGCCACCCGCTCGCCCTCGACCGCGGCCGACAGCGTGATCGGCGGCGCGCCGTACTTCGCCGCGTTCTCGACGAGGTTCCAGAGGGCGCGGCGCAGCAGTGACTCGTCGGCGGTGAGAGCCACCGGCGGCCCGTCCTCCACGCGCACCGGCAGGCCGGCCGTGAGCGGATCGTGACGCGCGCGCTCGGCAATGTCCACGAGGAGCGCGCGCGCGTCGACGGCGCCGATCCTTGCAGGCAGGCCCGTGACGTCCAGGCGGGCGGCGGTCAGCACGTCCTCGATCAGACGGTCGAGCTCGGCGAGATCACGCTCCACGTCGCGCACGCGCCGATCGTCGCCGTCCGCCTCCTGCGGCAGCAGCGCGAGGGCCACGCGGATCCGCGCCAGCGGCGAGCGCAGCTCGTGCGAGACGTTGGCGAGCAGGTCCTTCTCGGAGCGGACGAGGCGCTCGACGCGCTCGGCCATCTCGTTGAAGGCGCGCGTGAGCTCGCTGATCTCGTCGCCACGCCGCGCGTGGGCGCCGTCGGCCGGCGCGCGCGCGGACAGGTCTCCGCCGCCCAGGCGCCGCGCCGCCGCCGTCAGGCGCTCGAGCGGCCGCGAGATGCGCTGCGCGAGCGGCCGCGTCGCGATGGCCACCACGAGGAGGGCGAGGCCGACGATGACCACCGGGCGCCAGAGCGGCGGCGCGCCCATGGGACGCGGCACCGCGCCCTCTACGAAGGCGACCACGGCGCCCGACGACGGATCGCGGATGGGTGCGGCGGCGAAGCCCATCGGACGCGCGCGCACGACCACGCGTCCGGCGCGGACGGCGGCCTGCTCGGCCGGCGTGAGCGCCGGCAGCTCGTCGCCGGCGGCGGCGATCACGCGCCCCTCGAGGTCGCGCACGCGCACGGCGACGTGGAGGTCGTCGTGGATCTGTCGCAGCCGCGCGCCGAGCGCGGCCGGATCCGCAATGCGCTCGCCCACGAGCGAGGCCAGGTGGCGCGTCATGCGCGGCGCCATCTCGCGCCGGAAGGCGTCGCGGGCCCCCAGCGCGAACACGACGGCCGTCGTCACCGCGACCACGAGGAGAACGCCGAGGAAGTGGAGGTAGATCCTCGAGTGCAGGCGCGCCACGTCAGTCGGCGTCCCGCGGCAGCACGTAACCGGCACCGCGCACCGTCTTGATGTACCGCGGCTGCTTGGGATTGGCCTCGAGCTTGCCGCGCAGCTTGCTGATGTGCACGTCGATCGACCGGTCGAAGGTCTCGTAGGTGGCACCCTTCAGCGCGTCGAGGAGCTGCTCGCGCGAGAGCACGCGGCCCGCCGCGCGGGCGAGCGCGGCGAGCAGCTCGAACTCGTACGCGGTCAGCGCCTGCCGCTGGCCGGCCACCGTCACCTCGCGGGCCTCGAAGTCGATCTCGAGCCCGCCGGCGCTGAACCGGTCGCGCGTCGCCACGCGGCGGCCGCGGCGCAGCACCGCGTGGATGCGCGCGAGCAGCTCGCGGGGGTTGAACGGCTTGGCGAGGTAGTCGTCGGCGCCGAGCTCGAGCCCCACGATCTTGTCGACGTCGTCGCCGCGCGCGGTGAGCATGATCACGGGCAGGGCCGCCAGCTCCGGCGCGGCGCGCAGGCGGCGGCAGACCTCGAAGCCGTCGGCGCCGGGCAGCATGACATCGAGCAGCACCACGTCGAAGCGCCCCTTGCGCAGGACGCTCAGGCCGCGCTCCCCGTCGCCGGCGACGGTGACGTCGATCTCGTGCCGCCCGAGATACTCCGCCACCAGGGCGCCCAGGCGGGCGTCGTCGTCGATGAGCAGCGCGGCCGTCGCGGTCGGCACCCGTCTACGGTAGCAGGGCCCGCGGACTCAGCGCATGCCGCGCGGCCCGTGCGTCCGCGCGTAGCTGGCGACGATCTGACGCTGCGCCGGCGTCAGCGTGTCGTGGATCTCGACGATGGCCTGCGTGATCGCGTCACCGATCGCCTGCCGGCGCTGCGCCATCTGCGCGTGCACGGCCTGCAGCTGCGTGGCGTCGAGCCGGTCGCCCTCGAAGAGCGCCAGCACCTGCTCGCGCTGCGCGCCGCGGTCGGGTCGCTGCGCCTCCATGGCGGCGAAGACGCGATCGCGCGAGGCGTAGATCGCCGTGCGCTGCTCGGCCGTGACCGCGGCCTGGTCGAGCGCCTCGTCGAGCGCGGCGGAGATCATCCGCTTCATCATGCCCGCGTGCATGCCGGCTGGGCCCTGGGCGTGCGCGCGCACGCTGACGAGGCCCACCACCACGATGGCGGCGGCCATCAGGAACACCGTCGTCACCCGCTGAATCGTTCGTGTCGTCATGACTGTCCTCCTCGTCGTGATGTCGGCGGGCCTTCGTGGTCCCGCAGGCCGAGGATGGACGGCCGGCATGAAGCTGGTGTGTGCCGAATGTAAAGATTTGTTGGGCCGGGGTGGCTATAATCCACGCCATGAGCATGCTAGAGCGCGCCGAAGCCGCCGAGCGGGCCATGAGCGAGGAGCTGGACCGGACGGTCGTGAAGTCGGTCATCTACGTCTCGGGTGACCGAGATCCAAGGCTGCCCCTCACCCGCCCCGACAACGGCAAGCTGGTGATGATGGGCCAGGACCCGCGCCTGCCGCGGATGCCCGAGCGGCCCACGCTCCTCGACTTCTTCAAGCACCGGTTCGGCCCCGCCAACCACCTGATGCAGAGCGCGCGGCTCGCGCAGAAGAACGGCGTCGCCGAGAAGCTCGTGCTCGCGTGCCTGCTGCACGACATCGGGATCGCCGGGTTCATCCGCGGCGATCACGGCTACTGGGCGGCCCAGCTGCTCGAGCCCTACGTGGACGAGGAAGTCTCGTGGGCCATCCGGTACCACCAGGCGCTGCGGTTCTTCCCGGACGCGTCGGTTGGCTATGCCTACCCGCAGATGTACATCAAGCTCTTCGGCGCGGATTACGAGCCGGACCCGTACATCCAGCGCGATTACGCGTACGCGCGCGAGCACAAGTGGTACATGAGCGCGCGCCTGATCTGCGTCAACGACCTCTATGCGTTCGATCCGAACGTCACGGTCGAGCTCGAGGAGTTCACCGACGTGGTGGGCCGCCACTTCAGGCAGCCGAAGGAAGGGCTGGGCTGGGACGCCAGTCCCTCGGCGCACATGTGGCGCACCATCATGATGCCGACGAAGTACCTCTGATCGCCGTCGCTCACGCCTGAGCTCTCCCCGCGCTCGCCGCGGCCCTCGGGCGCGAATGGCCGCCGACGACCGGCCGTCCAACGATTCGGAGGCTCCTGCCATGACGACGACCACGCGACGATGCACCGCCTCACTGCTCGGCCTGCTCCTCGTGTTCGGCGCGTCCTCCAGCGCGCGCGCCGCCGCGGCGCCGGCCGCGGGCCCGGACACGTCGGCGCCGATCCGCCGCACGCCGCCCCGACTCAGCTACGTCGACGGCGAGGTCTCGTTCTGGCGGCCGGGCGCGGCCGACTGGGCGCCCGCCCAGATCAACACGGCGCTCGTCCCCGGCGACGAAACGTACACCGGCAACCGCGGCAACCTCGAGCTCCAGGTCGGCGCGCGCGCGTTCGTGCGCGCGTGGGGCGACACGCAGCTGGGTCTCGTCAACGAGGAGCCCGACTTCCTGCAGCTCAAGGTCACCGCCGGCCACGTCTCCCTCGACCTGCGCAGCGTGGAGCCGGGTCATTCGGTGGAGGTCGACACGCCGGCGGCCGCCTTCACGATCGACGCCCCCGGCTACTATCGCGTCGACGTCTCGCCCGAGCGCACCACGTTCATCACACGACGCTCCGGCCGCGCCACGATGACGCCCGCCGGTGGACAGGCGGTCGCGATCGCGCCGAGCGAGGAGATCGTGCTGGACAGCGCTCCGGCACCCAGCGTCCAGAGCTTCGTCGCGCCGGCCCTCGACGTCTGGGACACCTGGAACTACACGCGCACCGACGAGCTGATCGATTCGATGAGCGCGCGCTACGTCCCCGCCGGCGTGTACGGCGTGGACGATCTCGATCACTATGGCGCCTGGCGCGTGGTGCCGACGTACGGTCCGGTGTGGGTGCCGAGCGTCGTGGCGACGGGCTGGGCGCCATACAGCACGGGACGCTGGGTCGCCGATCCCTATTACGGCTGGACGTGGGTCGACGAGGCGCCCTGGGGCTGGGCGCCGTACCACCACGGTCGCTGGGTCAACGTCGACGGCTACTGGGCGTGGGCGCCGGGCCCCATCGTCGCGCGCCCCGTCTACGCGCCCGCGCTCGTGGCGTTCTTCGG
>QHSB01000266.1 GCA_003220335.1 Candidatus Rokuibacteriota bacterium | reverse complement strand
CGGCCTCCTGCGACGCCGTCTCGAAGTGCCAGTGGCGCGGCTCGGGCCCCGGCGCCTCGCGCACGGCCGTCAGCTGCTTCACGATGCCGCTCTTCACCTCGAGCCGGTCGGGATTGTTGTACTGGATCAGCTTGTACGCCGCGTCGAGGATCGCCTGGTGCGAGCGGAAGTTTTCGGTGACCACGATCTGCCGCGCGTCCGGATAGTGGCGCAGGAAGCTCAGGACATTGGAGATGGCGGCACCGCGAAACCGGTAGATCGCCTGGTCGTCGTCGCCCGTCACCGCGACGTTTCCGTGTCGCGCCGCGAGCAGCTTCACCAGCTCGAACTGCGCGTAGTTCGTGTCCTGGAATTCGTCAACCAGGACGTATTTGAAGCGGCGCTGGTACGCGTTGAGAACGTGGGGCCGCGCGCGTAGAAGCCGCAGCGCGAGCACGATCTGGTCGCCGAAATCGATCTTGTCGTTGAGCGCCATCAGCTCGTGGTACTTCGCGTACGCCGCGCCCAGCTCCGCCTGGGCGCCCGCCCGGTCCAGCTTCTCCTCGTCATCGGCGCTCGACCGCAGCCGGGCCGCGCACGCCAGGTAGTCGTCGGGCGAGATGTCCTCGTCCTTGCAGCGGCTGAACAGCGTGATCAGCGACTGTAAATAGCGCGTCGGATCGCCGAGCGGTCGATAGCGCGCCAGCGGCAGATCGAACAGGCGGTCGCGCAGGAAGATCACCTGCTCCGCCCGGCTCAGCACGCGGAAGTCGTTCTGCAGCCCGATCTCCAGCGAGTGCCCGCGCAGCAGCGCGTCGCCGAAGGCATGAAACGTGGCGATCTCGACGTCGGCGTAGCCATAGGGCACCAGCTCGTCGACGCGCGCCTCCATCTCGGCGGCGGCCTTATCCGTGAACGTGAGGGCAAGGATCTCTTCGGGCCGCGCCTTGCCCTGGTCGATGAGGTAGGCGATGCGCCGGGTGATGACGGTCGTCTTGCCGGTCCCGGCGCCGGCGACGATGAGGAGCGGTCCGGTGTCGTGGGTAACGGCCTCACGCTGCGCATCATTGAGGCCATCGAGGATCCCACCGCCCATGCGCCCCGACTATAGCATCAGCGCCGGACATCCGGGCCGCCGGCGAGGGCGTCTGGCGCCCGCCATAGTGAGCAGCGGAACCCCTACCGCCGCCCCTAGGTGTCCAAGCTCCTAGATGTATCTAAAGGGATACAAAAAGTAGTAATCTTACCGGGCTATATGAGAGAGAGCGGCCAGAGAGCCCCTCGTCGTGTCGTCATTACTGGCATTGGCGCCGTCACGCCGATTGGAGTGGGCGTCAATGACTTCTGGTCGGCACTGTTGGCGGGGAAGAGCGGCATTCGCCACATCACCTCTTTCGACGCCTCGAACTTACCTTCTCAAGTCGCTGGCGAAGTCCATAACTTTCATGTTCGAGAATTCGTTCGACACGGGCGAAAACCGCCAATTGCACGATTCAGTGCGTTTGCCGTGGCCGCGGCTCGACTCGCCGTCGACCATGCAAAGCTTTCTCGTAACGGTGGTTCCGTAGGTGTCTGCATCGGATCTTCCGTGCAAGGCAATGCGGATATCGGCGAAGGAGCATTCGCTAGATTTCAGGAACTCGGGTGGCAATCGCTCGGCACCGGACCAAGTTTGGAAGTTGCGGCTCACTCAGCGAGTTCCTATGTCCAAGGAGAACTACAGGTTGCAGGGCCCCTGATGACAATTGCGTCAGCATGTTGCACCGGTATCGACGCGATCGCATGGGGGACAGATCAGATTAGAAGCGGCGCCGCCGATGCCGCTATCGTCGGTGCGGCAGAAGCCCCGTTGTCACAATTCACTTTCGGACTCTTCTCCGCAAGCGGCTTCCTATCCACGTGGGGCGGGCCTGCAGCAGAGGCGTCACGCCCGTACGATCGTCAACGTACCGGCCTCGTTTTGAGTGAGGCTGCTGGAGTACTTGTTCTCGAGGAATTTGAGCATGCGGAATCGAGGGGGGCGGAGATATTCGGGGAGATCCTTGGCTATGCAAGTTCCGCCGAGGAGGCGACCATCCGCGACCCGCATGACCGTTACGCCGTCGCCCTTCAGCAAACGATCATCGCCGCCGTAGGACGATCGCATTTACAGCCTCGTGATATCGACTATATCTGTGCTCACGGTAATTCAACGAAGTTTGATGACGAAGCGGAGTCTGCCGCACATCGCAAGACCTTCGCAGACCACGCATACAGTCTTGCAGTGAGTTCGATTAAATCAATGATTGGGCAGCCGTTCTCTGCTGGGGGAGTTCTGCAGGTCGTGGCAGCTACTTTGGCAAGTTACCACAACGTCGTACCGCCGACTATTAACCTTACGACACCGGATCCGAAATGTGATCTCGACTACGTTCCGAATAAACCACGCTCTGCTCGTGTAAACCACGCGTTGGTTCACTCTCATAGTCTCGGTGGACACGTGCCTGGATCGCATTCCGCGCTCGTAATCGGGGCTTCCCGGCACATACGTTGACACCGGCTGGCATCGAACGGCTCGTCTTCAGTGTCGTGCTGGCGACCGTTCAAGTCGGCATCGCGTTGTACGTATACGTTCACACCCGACACCGGCTCGTTAACTTCGCTTTCGCGATACTTGGAATGTCTCTCGCGGTGTGGACCATAACCATAGGTCTGGCCCACGCACCGGAATTCAGCCATATCCTAGTTGTGCGACTCGCGTTCTCGTCAGCTGCGGTCCTTGTTCTTGCACTTCTAACGTTTGTGTTCGTTTTCCCTGCGTCCTCCTTACCGGTTAGCCGTTGGTATTGGATCTTTGCGTTCCTTGGAATTTGCCTTGCCACCCTTTCCCTTTCCCCGGCCGTTGTGGCGAGCACAACATATGAGTCCTCCGGCCTAAGAGCAGTCTACGGGCCACTGCATCGAATCTACGCCGGATACGTAGTCGTCGGGATTCTCGCTACCTTCTTGCTTCTCCGCACGAAGTTGCAGTCCGCTTCAGGCCGACAACGGCTACAGCTTCGCTATTTGACTCTGGCACTTCTTATCCCGGCGGTTGGAATTGCGACAACAAACTTGATCATCCCCGTCGTCTCCGGGGTCTCCTCGTGGGGGCGCTACGGGCCTGTCTTCTCCCTTGTCTTCCTCGGCGTTACCGCGCACGCAATAATTCGGCAGCGACTGATGGATGTCAGACTGATCGTTGGTCAAACAATCTCCTATGCCGCCGCCGTTATCGTCTCGGCAATCCTCTTTTCATCAACATTATTTGTAATAGCCCAGCCCTTGCCGCATCTTCCAGAACTACCGCTCGGCATCCAATTGGTCGTGGCATTCGCGTTTGCGCTCATGTTTGGACCTCTCACGAGAGCGCTCCGCCAGGTTTTCGATCGCTATTGCTATCGAGAGCCATATGACTACAGCGCCACCATTCGCCAGAGCAGTCTTGCCTTGGCCAGCACATTGGACCTGCAGCAGCTACTGAAAAATCTATTTGCCATCATACGGACCTCAATTCGGCCCGAGTTTCTGATTGCCTATCTGCGTGACGAGGATCGCGGAACGTTTCACGTCATGCTACGAGATGATGAAGATAATGGCGACGAGCGCCCGACCCGCATCAGCCCCGATCATCCAATCGTAACGGTGTTCGCGAAGAGGAATAGCGCTCTCTTCCGCGAGGCCGAACATGAGGGCGACACGAGAGATGCGATCGTGGCCCTCAATGCAATGCGCGCTGAATGTGCGTGCCCTGTGATTCATGAATCACAATTGCTCGCGATTCTCGTGCTTGCACCAAAATTGTCGGGAGATGCGTACTACGCTCAGGACATCGACCTGCTTTCTACTCTCGCCGGCAACGTCGCAGTTGCCATAAAGAATGCCGAACTTTATCAACGCGTTGCTCTGCTTGAGGAGCAACGCCGTCGGACGGAAAGGGTAGCTGAGAGCGGTGCCCTTACCGCCGGAATTGCACACGAAATCAAGAATCCCTTGGTAGCAATAAGAACGTTCGCCGAATTGCTGCCCGAGCGCTATGAAGACGAGGAATTTCGAAGTCAGTTTAGTCGCGTCATGATGACGGAGATTACTCGAATCGACAAACTTATCGATCGTCTTAGGGGGCGCGGACCGGCTCAGAACTACGCTCTGCTTCCGCTAGATGTACAAATCCCGCTGGACGAAGTCTTATCGCTCTTGAGCGCGAAGTTTGAGCAGACCGGCATCAGGGTCGTTAAATCGATAGAGGCATACAGCGCTGTTATCAGTGGTCGGCTGGACGACCTAAAACAATTGTTTCTCAACGTCCTTATCAACGCATCGGAGGAAATGGTCAGCGGCGGCGAGATTCGTATTACGATTTCGCGACGAGACTCACTAGGCGTGCATACGGTTGTTGTAGATATTTTGGACGAAGGTCCAGGTATCGCCGAGGCAATAGAGGATCGGCTGTTCCATCCTTTCATGAGTACAAAACACGGTAGTTCCGGATTGGGTCTGTGGTTATCTCGACGTATTGCCGATTCTCACAATGCAACGATGCGGGGCATTAATCGAAAGGATAGAAAAGGAGCGCTATTCAGTATTGAGTTCCCGGCGTACTCACAACGCTGAAGTCCTCGTTCCGTGCGTGATCAGCGTCGAATGTCCGGGCCACCGGCGATCGCGTCTTCAACGTCGCGTGCGCTGATCAAGGCCACGTCTCCCCAAGTCGAGCACTTCAGCGCGGCGACCGTCGCTGCGATGTTCACAGCCTCTTGCGACGTTCGCCCGCCGAGCGTCGCCCAGAGGTACCCGCCGACATAGGCGTCGCCCGCGCCAATCGGATCCACCATCTGCACGGTGTGCTGGACCGTCGGACACCAGACGCGGCCGCCATCGAGTACCGCCGAGCCGTCCGCGCCCTGCAGCAGGGCAATGGTCGCCTTCGGTGCGCGGCTCGCGAGTGTACTTAGAACATCTTCTGCGCCGCCTTCCAGCCCGAAGACAGTTTGCGCCTCAGTGCGCCCAAGAAAAACGAAGCGTGCCCGTGGCAGGACGGCTTCGGCGAACGCGCGTGCCTCAGCTGGCGCCCATAGGGTCGAACGGTAGTTAATGTCAAATGACACCGCCGGCGCCTCGTCGAAGATCCGTTCGACGAGCATGCGTGCTTGCCGGCCGAGTGCCGGTGTAATTCCACTGACGTGCACAAGCCGCGCACGGCGAACGGGCTCCCAGTCTATGGCTTCCGGAGTGAGGTGTGAGAACGCAGAATCGCGTCGGTCATAGAGAACCTGTACCGGACGCGGAGGGACGCCGTACTCGAGGAAATAGACGCCAAGTCGCGTTCCGGGCAGTATCTTGACGTATGCGCAGTCGACACCATGACCGGTGAGTTCCCGACGCACACGCTCGCCCCATGGATTGTCTGGCAGTGCCGAGATCCACGCGGTTCGAAGCCCGAGCCGCGCGCAGGCTGCCGCCACGTTGGCTTCCGCGCCACCTATCTGGACATCCAGCGCCCGCGCCGATTCGAAGCGCGCCGGCGAGGGAACAGCGAGACGTAGGAGCACCTCACCGAGTGTGATGAGATCGTGCATCAGTCAACGTGCATCAGGCGCTGCCGAGGCGAATCGTCAGGGAAGAGCCGAGAATCATCGAGCTCGTAATCAGCTCGGGCCGGCGATTTGTTCCGAAAACGATCCGGGCGGGGCGCGAGGGCCGCATCCAGGATGAGAATGGGCTCAGATCAAAAAGAGCGCTCGACTTTCCGTTTTCTGGATCGGGTGCGACTCTCGCCTCGAGTGACGCCAGTTCGGCGCGATATCCTGTCGCAACGTCATCGGGACCCTCGTCCGGGGCATGGCGACGACGAACC